>RHFA01000017.1 GCA_003724275.1 Thaumarchaeota archaeon S13 | reverse complement strand
CGCACCCGAGTAGGTTTATAACCAAACTTTCGCGAGCCGCGCCCAAATGTCCGAGGAAGCAAGGGCCGGCGCCCCCAGCGGCCTCTCGCGCCGCGACTTTCTCAAGCTGATGGGCGCCGCGGGCACGGGCCTGGCCTTTGCGCCCTTTGTGCCGTGGGGCCAGTTCCTGCCAAACCCCTCGTCGGCCTCCCTCGAGCGCGTGCCGGCCGAGCTGCCCGACGGCTCGCAGGCCAACATGAGGACGTTTCCGGTAAACCACTCGGAGGTCATCACGTACCCGCGGACCGGCGACCGCGTCCTCGACGAGGAGGCCTTTCGCAAGTGGCAGCTCATACGCCTCCCCGAGGAGCTCGGCGGGGCCGCCGAGAGCCCCGAGTCGTTCCGCGTGTTCAGCATGGTCTGCCTCCACCTGTGGTGCCTCTGGAAGTACTGGCCCGACGCGGGCCGCAGGCGCGGCGAGTGCCCATGCCACGGGAGCATGTACGACGCGCGCACGGGGACGTCCTTTGCGGGGCCGGCCTCGCTTCAGGCCCCGCCGTCAGACACGCTCCCAAAGCTCGACCTCGAGGCGAGCGACGACGGCCTCTTGTGGATAAAGCCCCCCGTGTGGGGCGTCAACGACAACGGAGTGGTGGGCTATGGCCGCTTTGTATGAGGGCCGCCAGACCGGCGCCGTGGGGTTTTTCCACTGGCTCTGGGACGGCTTTGAGCGCACGATATTTGCCGCCGTAAAGTTCTCGTTTCCGTCCAGGTTTGTCAGCCCGTTTGGGTTTCTGGGCACGCTCACGTTCATCGTCTTTGTCATACTGGGAATATCCGGCGCGATGCTCATGTTCTACTACCAGCCCATACTCGACCGCGCGTGGGACAGCGTGCAGTTCATCAACGACGAGGTTCCGTTCGGGTTCCACATACGAAACATACACTACCACGGCTCCAACGCGATGGTCCTTCTCGCCATCCTGCACATGTACTACCAGTACTTTAGCGGCCGCTACAAGATCCGCAACGAGCTCCTCTGGGTCACGGGCGTCATACTCGGCACGGTTACCATACTCGAGGCGTTCACGGGATATGACGTCATATTCAGCGAGCGCGCCGAGCTCGCGATAAGCATAGCCGCGTCGCTCACAAACTCGATACCCGTCATAGGGCCGACCATACGAGAGTCGGCGTTTGGCGCGGGATTTTCGGACTTTGTGCTGCGCTTTTACGCGCAGCACGTCTTCATCCTGCCCATAGTCATGCTCGGCCTCATGGCGGTCCACTTTCCGAGGTTTCTCGTCTTTGACGTGCCCATGGTCATGGCCATATCCGGCGCGATACTCATCACGGGAGGGGTCTTTCCGATAGACCTCGGCTTCAAGTTCGAGCCGACCGTGCCTCCCGGGATAACTGTCCCCGAGTGGTACCTGACTGCGCTCTATGCCTTCCTGCGGACCCAGTATGACAAGTTTGTCACTGGCGTGCTCTGGCCGGGCCTCTTTATACTCACGCTGCTCATAGTGCCGTTTATCGACCGCTACAAAAAGTTCTCGTGGAAGGACCGCCCCCTCATAACGGCCTTTGGCATCACGGGAATCGCGCAGATAATGGTCACGACGTACTGGGGCTTTTACATACCCGCCGACACGTCAATCCCGCTCGTCGAGCGCCTCGTCATAGACCCGATATACCTCTACACCGTGATGATACTCTTGGTTCCACTGGGCTTTGGGTTTAGCTATATGATGATCCACATGGCCCGCGAGGCCGAGCGCAAGGCAAAGCTCGCAAAAGAGGCCGGCCCGCGCCAGGTCGCCAGGATTGACCTCTCTGACAAGTGGGTGAACTGGATAATCATCGCCCTCATCGCGTTCCAGGTCTTTCTCAACATTGCGGCGTACAATGCGGCCCTTGCGGGAATGAAAAACCTGTCGCTCTTTTGGGTGGGCCTCATACTCGTCGTCTTTGCGGCGTTCTTTCACGTGTACAGGTATGGCCTCGGCAAGGCAAAAAAGCTGCCCACGCCGCCGCCCGGCGTCGGCGTCCGCGAGAGGCCAAAGGCGATCGGGGCCGCCGCGCCGCCGCCGGGCCTCCCCGAGTCCGCCGACGGCCGGCCCGCGGGGGCATAGCGGCGCCGGGCCCGCCGACGCTTTATTAGCCGGGCTCCTGTCGACCCGGTGACATGGACAAAAAGGGATCGCTAAGGGACGTTGCGATCAGGATCCTGGGCGAGTCGCCGTCGCCGCTGCGCCCCGGAAGAATCATAGGCAAGGCAATGGCTGCCGGACTGCTTGCTCCCGGCCTCAGCTCGATTAAGGCCACAGTGCGCGATATCTTGGACTATGACGTGGATCACAATGGTGACAGGTCGATGTTTGCCAGGACACCGTCAGGAAACTATGGCCTAAACAAAAACCGCTCCCCGGCTCCGGGAGCCACCGCAAATCCGCGCGCAACCATGACCGCGAGTATCCTAGAAGCGGCGGCTGCAATCCTAGGCGGTGCGCTCACTCCCCTGCCTTTGGAAATGATCGTGGACAGGGCGATAACTGAAGGCCTGATCCGCCCAACCCCACGTACACTGTCTCTTGTTCTAGAGGTGCAAATCCTACAAGATATACTTCGTGAAGGATCCCAATCAGAGTTTGTCAGGACGGAAACGGGGCACTACGGTCTACGATCCCGCCAAAGGCACTACGGTCAGCCCGACATTGATCCAGCATCTACGACAGCCAGCTTGCCGCACCTCCCATTTCCGCGCGCACGGTACGGCTCGGAAAGTGCCAACATGCCCGTAACTCACGACAATGATCTTGATCTGTCTCTAGACCCAGAAGGTTTCGTAATTATCACAAAACCTCCTGCCAAGCAGCCTATAGACAAATCCAAACCGAGACATTTTGGAGATTATATGGGAAAAGGCGGAGAATATCTAGTCGCTAGCAAGCTGTTGTTTCTTAAGTACGATGTAAGTGTCCCAATTGTGGACATTGGAGCTGATCTAATCACAACAAGCAGTTTTGGACACAGCTTTATACAGGTAAAGACGGCGGCATCAAAGAGAAACTCGTACCGGATTGGCATAAAGGTTGGCCCATTTAAGAAACATGCTGGGAAAAACATGTTTTACGTCTTTGTTCTACGACAACCCTCTATTCCTAGAGCTGTAGAGCATTTTTTGATCTTTCCACATCGCGCGCTTGAAAAATACATTGAGCAAGAGCATATCCAACAAGGATCCAAAAATATTTCAATGAAGTTTATTGAGGAAGGCGGCAAACTCTTGCTAGGCCCACAAAATCTTGATGTCAGTTACTATAAAGACAACTGGAGTCCATTCTTAACCCCTGATGCGCAGAGCGTTCCATAGCGCGCTCTAGTTCAAAGCCCGCCAACGGGCAATCCGTGAAGGCATGCGCTTTACATGGTAACCAATCCGCCCCTGGGATCCGTGAAAACCTCGGGATCCAGCTCCACGCCCCTGTCCAGCGCGTCCAGCGCCTCCTCGTCGCGGTCCAGCGCGTCCAGCGCCCTCCACCTCTCGATGTGTGCCCTGGCGTCATCGGGCCGTATCTCCACGGCGCGGTCCAGCGAGCGCAGCGCCTCCTCCGGGCGGCCGAGGGAGAGGAGCACCCTCCCCCTGGACTTGTGGGCGTACCTGTGGTCCGGCTCTAGGGCGATCGCGCGCTCGACGGCCTCGAGCGCCTCGGCGTTCCTGCCGAGCATCTCCAGCGAGTGCCCCCTGCCGAGGATTAGCTTTACAGAGTCGGCGTCGATGCGCAGGCCGCGCTCCATGACCTCGAGGGCCTCTATATCCCTCTCCATGCTCTGCAGGACGACGCCCATCGCATAGCGCGCGTGGATGTCGGCCGGATCAAGGCTGACCGCCCGCCCCAGGCTCTCCAGGGCCTCCCTGCCGTACCCCTTGCTGTACAGGGTGACCCCGTGGATCATTTGGGCGTACGCATAGTCGGGCTTTTGCGAGACGGCCGTCTCTGCCTCCTCGAGGGCCTCGTCGAGGTAGCCCAGGCTGCAGAGGGCCGAGGCCATGCCTGCCCTGGCGCTGACGTTTCCGGGGTTTCTTGTCACGACGGCCTCGGCGCGGCAGAGCTTGTCGAACTGCGCCCTGTCGTAGGCCTTTTGGTCCCACACGGCCGTCGGCCGCTCCAGCTCGGTCGCCATCGGGGGCGGCGCGGGCCCGAGTTCTATAAAAACCGAGCTGGCAAGGGGCCGAGGGGCGCCCCGCCGCCAGTGGGGCTCCGGCCGCACGGCGCCACAGGGCGCGTGACTAGGGCTGCTAGCGCATTGCCTCCCCAGCAAGGCGGGTCTGTCGGGCCAGGGCGCCCTAGCGCATTTGTCCCTGCCGCTCCCGCCACGCCCTGAGCGCCTCCTTGGGGGGCGTGAACAAGTGCGGGGCCAGCTCCAGGCCCCTGTCAAACGCGCTCACCGCCTCGTCGTACCGCCCTAGCGCCTCCAGCGCCCTCCACCTCTCGACGTGGGCCCAGGGGTCGTCGGGGCGCATCTCCAGCGTGTGGTCCAGGGCGCGCAGCGCCTCCTCCGGGCGGTCCAGGGCGAGGAGCGCGGCCCCCCTGAACCTGTGGGCGTACCTGTGGTTGGGCTCTAGGGCGATCGCGCACTCGGCGGCCTCCAGCGCCTCGGCGTTGCGCCCTAGCATCTCCAGCGAGAGCCCCCTGCCGAGGATCAGCTTTACAGAGTCGGGGTCGAGGCGCAGCCCCCGCTCAAAGACCTCCAGCGCCTCGACGTCCCTCTCCTCGCCCTGCAGGACGACGCCCATCGCATAGCACGCGTGGATGTCGGACGGGTCCAGCTCCATGGCGCGGCGCAGCTCTTCCATGGCCTCGGCCACGCGCGCGTTGCCGTACAGCGCGATCCCGTGGATCATCCGCGCGTAGGCAAAGTCGGGCTTTTGCGAGACGGCCGTCTCGGACTCCTCGAGTGCCTCGTCGAGGTAGCCCAGGTTGTAGAGGGCTGCGGCCATGCGCGCGCGGGCCCCGACGTCGCAGGGGTTCTTTTCAACGGCGTCCTCGGTGAGGCAGAGCTCGTCGAACTGCGCCTCGTTGTAGGCCTCCTGGTCCCACCCCGCCTTTGGCCGCTCCAGCTCGGTCGCCATCGGGGGCGGCGCGGGCCCGAGTTTTATAAAAACCGAGCTGGCAAGGGGCCGAGGGGCGCCCCGCCGCCAGTGGGGCTCTGGCCGCACGGCGCCACAGAGCGCGTGACTGTGGGGCTGCTAGCGCATTGCCTCCACGGCAAGGCGGTCTGCCGGGCCAGGGCGCCCTAGCGCAATTGCCCCTGCCGCTCCCGCTGTCTGGCCTTGAGCGCCTCCCTGGGATCCGTAAAGATCAGGGGGTTCAGCTCCGCGCCCCTGTCAAACGCACTCGCCGCCTCGTCATGGCGCCCGAGCGCCTCCAGCGCCCTCCACCTCTCCACGTGCGCCCTGGCGTCGTCGGGCCGTATCTCCAGGGCGCGGTCCAGCGCCTCCAGCGCCTCATCCGGGCGCCCGAGCAAGAGAAGCACGGTTCCCCTGAACTTGTGGGCGTACCTGTGGTCCGGCTCGAGGGCGATCGCGCGCTCGGCCTCCTCGAGCGCCTCCTCGTGGCGCCCGAGCTCCCTGAGCGAGTACCCCCTGCCAAGGCGCAGCTTTGTAGACCCCGGCTCGATCTCCAGCGCGCGCTCTGTGGCCCCCAGCGCCTCGGCATTCCTGTCCATGCTCTGCAGGACGACGCCCATCGCATAGCGCGCGTGGATATCGGCAGGATCAAGGCTGATCGCCCGCTCTAGGCTCTCCAGCGCCTCCACTCCCCGCCCGTTCCCGTACAGCGCGATCCCGTGGATCATTTGGGCGTACGCAAAGTCGGGCTTTTGCGAGACGGCCGTCTCGGCCTCCTCAAGAGCCTCGTCCTCATATCCCAGGTTGTAGAGGGCCGCGGCCATGCGCACGCGGGCCCCGACGTCGCAGGGGTTCTTTTCAACGGCGTCCTCGGTGAGGCAGAGCTCGTCGAACTGCGCCTTGTTGTAGCTCACAGTGTCCCACTTGGCCGTCGGCCGCTCCAGCTCGGTCGCCATCGGGGGTCGCGCGGGCCCGAGTTTTATAAAAACCGAGCTGGCAAGGGGGAGCCCGCAGGGGTGCGCAGGGCACGGCTAGGCGGCGGCGGGAGATGCCCGCCCGCGCGGCCTGCCCCGGCGCCCGGCGTGCGCCCGGGTGCCAGAACGGCCCTGCGCGCGCCGTGGAAGCCATGCGTTTTTAACCCACACGGATCCAGGGCTGCCGCGTTGGCAGAAAAGGCGTTCAAGAACACGTTTGCGCCAGAGATCGACGGCGACACCATTAGGGTGGGCATGGTAATAGCGGGGCTGCGCCATGGCACGATTAGGGAAGATGACCTGCCTGCCGAGGTGCACGACGCCGTGGCCGACGAGCTCAAGAGGCGCGAGCAAGAGACGGTCACGGCAGAGCGGGTTATGGTTCTCCTGATCGGGACGATGGGCGAGGTGCGGGGCAGGACGCTGCTGCAAAAATACGCCTTTCTGGTGGACGTCGAGATGTATTCCCGGAAAACAAGAGGCTACTATACCATGTTTGGGTGGAAGCCACACAAGTCCGGCCCACACAGCATATGGCCGGGGCGCCATGTTGACGAGGCGGTGGGCGACGGCCTGGTCGAGGAGTTTCCAATCGTGACGCGGCATTCTGGCGACTCGGTGGGGTACAGGCTAACCGCCCGTGGAATGGGCATGTTTGAGGGCCTCATGGGCGCGTTCCAAAAAGACTCTGACAAAATGAGGGAAATTCTCGCAGAGTTTGCGCCAGAGCAGTCCTTGGACCATGTCACGACCCACATACACGCGCATTATCCCGAGCACGCCGACAAGAGTGCCATCTGGAACCGTGTGGGGCGTGGGCAGTGACACGGCGTGTCTGTTAAGAGATTTCATAGCCAGGATGAAATAAAAAACCCCGCAAACACGGTATCGGTTTCCAGGGAGCTGGAATTCTACCACAGGGCGGCCCGCATAGCGGGAAAGTCTTGCTCGTGCTCGCTGGAAACTATGGGGCTTTATCACGGTGACGGCCATGACGATCGTAGATATGCATGCTAGGGGCATACGGGGATGGGAGGACAGTTTACATATTGGCGCCTTGGACAAGCGACAGGAGCACCCTCTTGGGGATTCGGACGCACAAGGGGTTTGTGGCAACATTGTTTCCATGGGCCATGCTCGGCTTGTCGGCATCTGGAATTTTAAAGGCCGCGTATACGAGGAACCGTCATTTGCCATTGACCATGGCGTCTCCGAGGCGACGGTGAGAGGCCTTCAAGAGTTCAGCCAAGAGGCTGTATGCCGCATCACGCCTGATCACGCAGAGACCCTAGGCCGAGAAAGTCTGGGCCAGGCCGACTAGCCGCCTTGGGGCACATGCCCGAAGGCCCGTTTCCGGGCCATGCGGCTCTCGAGCGCCGGGTGCCCGCATCAGGCCTCGCCCCGGAAGGCTCCTCGGCCTGCGACCGGCTCCGACCCTGCCCTGCCGCCCGGCCCGCGTCGTGGGAGCC
>RHFA01000043.1 GCA_003724275.1 Thaumarchaeota archaeon S13 | reverse complement strand
CCCGCAGGCGCCGCGCCGGGGGCGCACCTTTAAGTGGGCACGCGCGGGGCGCGCGCGCGGAGATGGCCCAGATAGGCTGCCACGTGTCCATATCCGGCGGCATCGGCAACGCCCCCGGCTATGCCGCCGAGCGCGCGTGCGCGGCGTTCCAGGTCTTTACGCGCAACCCGCGCGGCTGGGCCGCAAAGGACCTCGACGACGCGACCGTCGGGGCGTACAAGACCGCCCTAGAGTCCTCGGGCATCAGCGCCAAGCACACGTGCGCGCACATGCCCTACCTCCCAAACCTCTCCTCGACAAAGCCCGACGGCCACGCAAAGTCAGTCGCCTCGCTCGTCGACGAGGTGAGGCGCTGCGGCAGGCTCGGCATACCATACCTCGTCACGCACCTCGGGAGCCACCTCGGCGCAGGCGCAGAGGCCGGCATCAAGAGGCTCGTCTCGGCCTACAAGAGGGCAGCCACCGTCAAGAACGGCGTCACGATACTGCTGGAAAACACCGCGGGGCAGAAAAACTCGGTCGGCTCGGACTTTGTGCAGCTCGGCGAGATACTCGGTCAGCTAGAGCCGGCCGGCAGGTTTGGCGTCTGCATCGACACGTGCCACGCGTTCGCCTACGGGTATGACCTGCGGACAGAAAAGGGCGTCCGCGACGCGTTTGGCATACTCGACGAGAGCGCCGGCGGCAACGCGCTAAAGATCCTCCACCTAAACGACGCGAAGGCTGGCCTGGGCTCAAACCTCGACAGGCACCACCACATCGGCCTCGGCGAGATAGGCAAGGCGGGCATGCGCGCAGCCGTCCGCCTGGCCGCGAAGCGGCACGTGCCCATAATACTGGAGACGCCGATAGACTCGGTGCGCGACGACTATGAGAACGTGAGGGTGGCAAAGTCACTCGAGTAGGTGGGGGCAGGCACAGTGGACTATGACAGTGTCATGAACCTTGCCCTCGAGCGCGGGTTTTACTTTCCGAGCGGCGGGCCGTACGCCGACGCGCAGGCCGGCTTTTGGGAGTACGGGCCCAACGGCGTGGGCCTCAAGGCGAGGTTTGTCGAGCTCTGGCGCAGGTCGCTAGTCAGGCGCGCGGGCATGATGGAGATAGACGGCTCGCAGGTGATGCCGCCGTCTGTCTTTGAGGCATCCGGGCACCTCGCGGGGTTTACAGACCCCGTCGTGCAGTGCACGGCGTGCTCGGCGACGTACAGGGCCGACAAGCTCCTAGAGGGAGACGCGTCGCTGCACGAGGGCTCGTCCCCCTCCGAGATCGACGCCGCCGTGGCGGCCAGGGGCGTGTCGTGCCCCGGCTGCGGCGGCGCGCTGGGCCCCTCGCGCAGGTTTAACATGATGTTTGGCCTGGGGATCGGCCCCGGCGCCGAGCCGGCATACCTGCGGCCAGAGACGTGCCAGTCGATATTTGTCGACTTTCCGCGCATATACAAGACGATGCGCGGCCGCCTACCGCTTGGGATTGCGCAGGTCGGCAAGAGCTTTCGCAACGAGATCGCGCCGCGCCAGAGCCTGCTGCGCCTGCGCGAGTTTTACCAGGCCGAGATCGAGGTGTTTTGCAACCCAAACAGGCTTGACGACATAAAGGCCTTCGGCGAGGTCGCCGGCACGGCCATACGCCTGCACGACGGCTCGGCCACGAGGGAGGTGACGTGCGAGCGGGCAGTCGAGACCGGCGCGATCGCAAACCGCACGGTCGCGTACCACGTCGGCCTCCTCGCCGAGTTTTACGAGCGGGCCGGCATCGACATGAAGCGCACGCGCTTTAGGCGCCTCTCAGAGACGGAAAAGGCGTTCTATGCGACGACGGCGCTGGACTTTGAGGCCGAGGTCTCGACGGGCTGGCTCGAGCTCGTCGCGTGCAACTATCGCGCCGACTATGACCTGTCGGGCCACGCCAAGAGGTCCGGCGAAAAGTTTGAGGTCATGGACGGCGACGAAAAGGTCCTGCCGCACGTATTTGAGATGTCCATGGGCATCGACCGCAGCCTCTACACGATTCTGGAGCACTCGCTGCGCGAGGACGCCGAGAACGACCGGACCGTCCTGTCGCTGAGGCCCCACATGGCCCCCGTGCAGGTCGGCGTGCTCTCGCTGGTCAAAAAGGACGGCCTCGCCGAAAGGACCGAGGAGATATACCGCTCGCTGCGCGAGGAGCACTCGGCGTTCCTGGACCACTCTGGGGCCATCGGCCGGCGCTACCGCAGGCTCGACGAGGCCGGCGCGCCGCTGGCCGTGACCGTGGACCACCAGACCCTCGAGGACGGCACCGTGACGCTGAGGAGGCGCGACACGATGGCCCAGGAGCGCGTTCGCGTGGCAGACCTCGCCGGCGCCATACGCGCCGAGGTCGCCTTTCCGGCCGCCTAGGGGCGCCGCGCGCGCCTATAAAACTAATAAGCAATCCCCCGCCGAGCCCGCGCGTCATGGGCAAGACAGGGGGGGCGCAGGTCTCGATAATCATACCGACGTACAACGAGGCGCCCAACATACTCGACATCCTGCGCTCCATACGCGAGCACGTCTCGAGGGTCGCGCGCGTCGAGGCCATAGTCGTAGACGACGGCTCGCCGGACGGGACCGCGGGGATCGTCAGGGAGTACATGCGCTCCGAGGGGCAGGCCGACGGGTATAGCGTCGACATTGTGCAGAGGCGCCAGAGAAAGGCGGGCCTGAGCTCGGCCATACTCCACGGCGTGCGGCGCGCCGCCGGAAGCGTCATCGTCGTGATGGATAGCGACTTTTCGCACCCGCCGCAGGTCATACCAAAGATGCTCGAGGCCCTGCGCCACCAGTGCGACATTGTCGTCGCGTCGAGGTACATGGGAGGCGGCGGCGTCGTCGGGTGGCCGCTGCGCAGGCGCGTCGCGAGCAGGGTCGCGACTGCGATCGCCAGGATAGGCCTCGGCGTCGAGCAGTCCGACCCAATGTCGGGGTTTTTCGCGTTTCGCCGCAGCGTGGTCCGCGGCCTCGACCTTGACGCAATAGGCTACAAGCTACTCCTCGAGGTCCTCGTCAAGGCCAGGGGCGCGCGCATAAAGGAGATACCCTACACGTTCACCGACAGGGCCGCGGGATCCAGCAAGCTCGGGGTCCGCACCGTCATCGACTATGCGCGGTCCGTCTGGAGGCTATACCGCGGCGGCGCGCGCAGGCGCGAGAGGCGCGCGTCAGTCAGGTTTGCCTCAAAGGCGGCGCGCTTTTACACCGTCGGCGCGCTGGGCCTCGGCGTCAACTGGCTAGTATCCATGCTCTTTGCCGGCGGCGGCGGCCTGTGGTACATACACGCCAACATTGCCGGCATTGCCGCGTCGGTGGCGACAAACTTTGTCCTAAACAAGAGGTGGACCTTTGAGGACGCCGACTTTGGCGCGCGCAGGACGCTCTCACAGGGCGCGCGCTTTGCGGCAATAAGCTCGCTCGGGGCCGCTGTCCAGCTCGGGGCCGTCTACATGCTAGTCGAGCACTATGCCATGCCGCACGCCGGCGCGCTAGTGCTCGCCGTCGCCGCCGCGTCGCTGGGCAACTTTGTCCTAAACAAGACGCTCACGTTCAGGGAGCGCCTCTGGTCCTAGGGCGCAGGCGGCGCCACGCGCGGATTGCCAGGCGCACGACATTGTCGTCATAGCCGAGCCTCTCAAAGACGCGCCGCAGCACGTAGAGGCGCACAAACGAGGCCGCCGCAAAGACGGCCGTGATCGCCGCGTTGGCCACGAGGGGATCCTCCTGCATCCAGCCCGTCGTCGCCGGCAGGACCGCAATGCCCACGGCGTACCCCACGGGATACCCCCCAAACGTGTTGACCAGGGCCTCCGAGAGGCTCTTTGAGCGGGTGTCCTGCGGCGCCACTGGCGCGGCGGCGCGCGGGATCACGCCAATAAGCCTTTTGCACGACAAGGCGTGCCGCGGGGGCTGGCGGCAAATGCTGGTCAGGCGCCATGCCGTTCCAAAACCCCCTGCGGCACATCCCTGCCGTGCGCCCCCCTGCGCAGGCCAGACTTATATTAGATTAACCCCCCGTGTGCGGTGTGGCAGCGCCACCCGTGCACGGAAACCTCCTCTCGTACAAGCTCTACACGCGGCCTCGCGCGCAGGCCGCCTATGGCCACGGGAGGCCCCAGACGGCCAGGGAGCTCAACGCGCAGCGCATACTCGGCGCGCTCGCCGCAAGGGGCCTGTCCTCCGCGTGGGAGATCGCAAAGGTGAGGTTTCCAAACGACAACGAGCACTCGAGGAGAAAGGAGAAGGAGTTCAGGCGCATCCTGCAGGGCCGGACCGACCGCGGGAGGCACTCGCCGGGCATGGCCGACTCGGAGCTAGTCGCAGTCGAGGAGAGCGACGGAACGCAGAGGTACCGCCTCACGCCGCACGGCATGCTCTACTGCATAGACTCGCTTGGCCTCGGCAGCGCGCAGATAGACAAAATGGCCGCGGCGTACGCCGCAGTGATCCCGAGGGTCTTTGGGAGGTGGGACGAGCTCAAGGAGGCCCTCGGCGAGGACGCGTACAAGGTCCGCGTGCTCGCGCGCGGGATGCTCCTGGACAACCCCTCGGTCCACCGCCACGCCTCAAGCCCCATATACGAGCTAATGTCATACCTGCAGCTAAAGTACCACAGGAACTTTGAGGTCATGCGCGAGGACGACTTTGCCGAGCAGGTCTCGTACTGGTACTATACGTACATCCTCTATGACCCCGCGCCGACGGCCGCGCGCGCAAAAAGGAGGGTTCGCCTGCTCACCAACGCGCTTGGCGGCATGCGCAAGTGGTACTCGGAGTTTGTCGAGGAGGCCAACGCCCACTATCGCGCGCGCGCTCGCGCGATCAGGGAGTCGGGCCTCTAGGCCTAGCGCGCATGCCTTCCTATGGCCGACTCGAGGTCCTTTAGCGAGAGGGGCTTGTTTAGCAGCGCGCAGAGGCCCTGTGACTTTGCGTCCTTGTAGCGGATGCCGTCGAGCGCATAGCTTGACGTGAACACGACTCGCGCGTCGGGGTCTTCGCGGCGTATGCGCTCAAAGGCCTCATAGCCGTCCATGCCGGGCATCTTTATGTCAAGGAACGTGATGTCGGGCCTCTCCCTGCGGTGGCCCTCGACGGCGGCCGCGCCGTCAGTCGCCGTGAGGACATCGTACCCACAGTCCATGAGCATGAGCTGCGAGGACTCCAAAAAGTCAGAGTCGTCATCGACAAAGAGGACCTTTTTCGCCATCAGCGACGCGCGCGCCGGAGGGCCCCACACGTTAAATGTATTGCCCGCCGGGCCGCGGCCTCGCCGGCGCGCCTGCTTGGCTTAAATAGGCCCGCGCGCGCCCTCGCCGGCGAAGTGCCCTCAACGGTGGTCGTAGGCGGGTTTTACGGGGACGAGGGCAAGGGCAAGCTCGTCTCCTACCTCGCCACGCGCGACTCGCCGCGCCTCGTGGCCAGGGGCGGGGCCGGCCCCAACGCGGGCCACACCATAGTCGACGGGGGCAGGACGCACAAGGTCCGCATGGTCCCGTGCGGGTTTGTCAGCAGGGAGGCGCGCCTGGCCATAGGCCCCGGCGTCCTGGTCGACCCCGACGTGCTCCTGCGCGAGGCCCGCGACCTCGGGGCCTCCGGGAGGCTAGTCGTGGACTCGAGGTGCGGCGTGATCACCGCGGCCCACCGCGAGGCCGACTCGCGCGGCGACCTCGCCGGCAGGATTGGCAGCACGGGCTCGGGCACGGGGCCGGCCAACGCCGATCGCGCAATGCGCACGCTGGGCCTGGCCGCCGACGAGCCCTCCCTCAAGGGCATGGTAGGCGACGTGCCCCTCGAGGTCAACTCTGCGCTGGACGCCGGCGAGCGCGTCCTCGTGGAGGGCACGCAGGGGACATTCCTCTCGCTCTGGCACGGGACATACCCCTATGTCACCTCAAAGGACGTCACGGCCGCGGGCATATGCGCCGACGTCGGCCTCGCGCCCAGGCGCGTCGACGAGGTCATCGTCGCCTTCAAGGCGTACGTCACGCGCGTGGGCTCCGGGCCCCTCGAGGGCGAGCTCGCCCCCGCCGAGGCCGAGGCGCGCGGGTGGGCCGAGTTTGGGGCCGTGACGGGCAGGCCTCGCAGGGCGGCGGCCTTTGACCACGCGCTGGCCAGGCGTGCTGCCATGCTCAACGGGGCCACGCAGGCGGCCATCACAAAGCTCGACGTTGCCTTTGGTGGCTGCGAGGGGGCGCGCTCGTGGTCGGACCTCACCGCCGAGGCGCGCTCGTTCGTCGAGGGCGTCGAGGCGTCGCTGGGCGTGCGCGTCACGCTCATGGGCACCGGCCCGCGCGTCGAGGACGTCGTGGACCGCCGAGCCCACGCCTAAAGGCGCGAGCGGCGGGGGCGCAAGCATGGCGCCCAAGCGGGGGCGTCTCGGGCCGCCGAGCCCACGCCTGACAGGGTAGGTTTAATTTGTCGCGTTTGGGCACGCGCCGGCATGGCGGAGACGGCCACGGGCGAGGACACAAAGCCGCGCTACATAGAGGTGGACTCGCAGCTCGAGTTCTCGCGCATGGTATGCGCCCTAGAGCGCGTGCCGCGGACCGTCTTTATGCACGAGCACGAGGGCACGCAGGTCCTCTCGGTCCAGATGGACATACTCAACGAAAAGCCCATCATATACTATGTGCCTGCCGAGAGGGGCGGGCAGTACCTCGCGTATGGCATACGCGGGAGGCGCGAAGAGTCCTCGATAACGGACACCGTGAGCGAGTCAGGCGTCCTCTACTCGCCCATAGTCGGCATAAAGTCGCTCCCAAACAACCTCCGCGCCGGAAACGGCACGGGCGACAAGTACTTTCCCCTCGAGCTCAACGACCTCTCGAGCCTCGCGAAGCTCAGCCACGGCTTTGAGGACGCGCCGCCCTTTCCGCTCTTTGCGTTTCCCGCCGGCGGGAGGTGGATGGTCGGCGTGTTTATGAACTTTAACGAGGACGGGCCGTCGTACTTTTGCCACGTGACGATGGAGACCGAGCCGGCGCGGCCGTTCCTGAGGTACGCGACGACCAACGGGTCCAGCCCCGAGCTCGTCGAGACGCCTAGCGACCACGGCTACTCGTACATCAAGATAATACGCCTCAAGGAGACGCACCCCCTAGTGGACTATGCGCAGCTTCAAAACTAGGATGCGCGAGGCCGCAAGGCGCGCCGGCCCGCTCGTCCTCGCCGCCGACATTGCCGCTTCGCCCTCGCGCCTCGGGCCGCGCGTGATCGCCGCCGCAAGGCGCGTCGAGGGCAGCGCGTGCGCGATAAAGCTAAACATGCACGCGCTCCTCCCGCTCGGCGCCGCTGGCGTGCGCGACGTGACGCGCGAGGCCCACTCGCTAGGGATGCAGGCCATAGCCGACATAAAGCTCAACGACATACCGTCGACGAACGCCGCCGCGGCGGCTGCCCTCTGGGACATGGGCCTTGACGCGCTCATCGCCAACCCCGTCATGGGCGCCGCGAGCCTCGCGGCGCTTGCGGGATCCGCGCGGCGCGCCGGGCGCGGCGTCATTGCGCTGGGCCACATGAGCGCGCCAGAGGCGCGGCCGACGTACGAGCTGCGCCTCGCGCGGCGCG
>RHFA01000095.1 GCA_003724275.1 Thaumarchaeota archaeon S13 | reverse complement strand
GCCGTGTCCGCGCCGCTGGCCACCATGAACCCCGAGATTGGGTACTCGAGGTAGAGGCGCCCGTACGACGCCTGCGTGAACATTGCCGAGGCCGGCTCGCGGCCCAGGCGCAGCGCCCCCTCGACGAGGCCCGCGTCGTGCGGCGTGCAGCGCTCGGCGTCGCGGCCTGACGGGCCGCCCGTGGCGTTCCACGAGAGGTCCTCGCCTATGTCGACCTCGCCGGCGAGGTAGCGCGCCCTGCCCTCGTGGTCCAGGGCGTTGAGGAGCGCCCTGCGCATCTCGTGCGGGCCGGCGCCGGCGTCGTCGCGGCCCCCGCCCTCCGACCCGAGGTACCTCACGGCCATGACGTGCCTCTTTGACCATGCCCAGTCGCCCTCCTCGCGCGCCGCGTCGGCCAGCGAGACATAGGCGTAGGGCTCGCCAAACTGCGGGTCATAGCGCACGACTAGCGCCCCCGTGGCATTTGTCACCGAGTGCGCTCGCGCCTCGCCCGTGCGTATCGGCGTGCCCGTGGCCATGTTGTGGACGGCGGCGGTGTATGACACCGTGTGGCGCGCGTGGTACTCTGAGCATGCCTGCCCGCCGGGATCCAGCGTCGCCCCCACTGCGCACGACGAGTTGTACATGGACGAGCCGCCCGCGTATTCGTGCGCGATGGGCTTTGGGTCGTACGACCGGATTCCGCCGGCGGACAGCGTGCACGATGCCTCTGCGCATGTGCGCTCCTGCACGAGGTCCAGGATGCCGTGGGCCTTTGTGTGCGTCGCGCCGATCGTGCCTATCCGCTCCTCCTTCCACGCATAGCCTATCTCGTGGACCACGTTTATCGGATCCCACACATAGTATGTCCCGTCAAGGTTTGCGGCCGTGTGCCCCTCGGCGTCGACCAGGGGCGAGTGCGACAGCGTGACGGAGAGCCCTGGATCCAGCACGCGGACCGGAAAGCTCGACTCGGAGACAAACGTGTGGTATCCCGTGTAGAGGCGCCCGTGGAGTATCACCGTGACCTCGGCCATGGCATATGCCCGCTTTGCCACGCGGTACGACTCGTCTGGCCCGTAAATGTCCGTGGGCAGCGTGGCCTTGCCGCTCTCGCTGGCCGGCCCTCCCCCCGCGAGGCCCTCAAACCCCGAGGGCCGGCACCCCCCGCGGCGGCTATAGGAGCACTTGACCCTGGGCTGGGTGCACTCGCCCTCGCCCTCGGGAACCTCCACTGGGCAGGACTTTACGGCGCTGCACCCCTCCACGCCCATGCCCGTCCTGTACTCCAGCGCGTCCCCCGGATAGAACGTCCTGTCGGGGTTGTTTCTCCTGTGGCCGTTGTGGAGGACAGGCATTATGTCAAGTGACGTGTGGACCCTGCACTTTTCGCGTATGTACGTATAGTGCTTTGTGTGTATGTAGACCATTTCGCTTCCCGCCGTGTGCCTTTGCGAGTGGAGCGTGTCCCCGCCGCCTCCCTGCGCTGCGGCGTCGCCGGCAAGGGCCGCGGCGAGGGCCACGGCGAGCGCAAGGGCCAGCGCGCACGGCGCCATCATGGCCCGCCCACCAGCCATATCGCGTTGCCGCCCCGCGTGATGACGAGTATCCCGACGGCGTCGCCGGATATGCCCGCCGACGGCGCGGGGCTAAAGCGCAGGTCCGACAGCCTGCCGGCCGCAAGCACGCATGCGCCCCCGTCTCCGGGGGCTCCCACCCTTTGCATCGTGGCGCACCCCGCAGTCGAGGTTATCGTGCCCCCGTGCGAATAGTGTATGGCATCAACCACAATGTCAGAGTCGCCGGCGTTGACCGCCTCTACCCTTGCGGTCCACGGCGACGGCGCGGCGGACTCGGGCGCCTCGGAGCGTATGACGCGCAGCGTCTCGCCCAGGCGCGAGATCCTCTGGCGCATCGCCGACTCGGAGGCCTCGCCGGCCGACTCGAGTCCCTCCCCGACAAAGTGGAGGAGCGCCGCGCCGGCGGCGGCGACGATCCCAAAGAGCATCGCAAACCCCACAATCTCCGAGGCCAGGCGCGCTGCGGCGCGGCTCACCTCGCCATGACCCCCCTCGCGAGCGACACCGAGCCGCCCGAGACCGGCTCGGCTGACACCATCACCACATAGCGCTCGCGCGGCGTGACGGGGATCGCGTGGACCGACGGGCCGATGGCCATCGACTCGCCCGGCAGCAGCGTGCACGGGCTGCCCTCTCCCCCCACAGAGCACGCCGCGCCTCCGGCCCGCGCCACGGCGAGCTCCAGGGCGCACGCGCCGGGGGCGCACGTGGCCCCCACGGGGCCGGCGATGCTGACAGACGAGACGCGCACGGCCACCGTCCCCGGGTTTGCCACCATGCCGTGCAGGACAGAGTGGCCCGCGCCGACTGACTCGAGGCCCAGGCCCGATGCGGCTATCTCTGGCCTCGAGGAGGCCTGCCCGACGCGCTCGGCGAGGTGGTCTGCTGCGGCCAGCGCGAGGCCGGCGGTCACGAGCACGGCTAGCGCCATGGAGAGCATCGCCGTCATGGGCCGGCGCCCCCCTCGGCGGCGGGCCGCTCACGAGTTTGGGTTTGTGTCAAACATCTCATACTCGTCACGCAGGGGCTCTATGCTGACCAGGAGGCGGTGCCTGTCGGTGATGAGGAGGCACTCTCCCGTGTCAAAGGCCGTTATCGCGTCCTTTTCCTCCTCGGAGAGGCCCATGTGCTCCAGGAGCAGCTGCGCCTCGGACTCGGTGTTTTTCATCAGGAACTTTGTGCCGGCGTTGTTTAGGTACGACTTTCCCTCCACCGTGCTGACCATGTCGCTGAGCTCCTGCACGATAAATATGCACCACACATTGTATGCGCGCCCGAGCTTTGCTATGGACATCACGTACTGTGCTATGCTCCGGTGCCGAAATAGCTTCCATCCCTCGTCGATTATCAGCAGCTTTGGCACGTGGCGCGGCATTGAGCGGATCATCTTCCAGAACTTTCCAAGCGAGAGCAGCAGGAGGATGCGCTCGTCGTCCTCGCTTGCGTCGTTGAACGCCAGGACCGTGCGGTGGCCAAACGTCGAGTCGCCCCTAAACACCTCGGACTGCCCTCCCCTGACAAAGTCGTCAAGGTATGTGTGGTAGTCCTTGCCCTCCCCGATCTCGCGCAGGTGCCCGTACATGTCGCCAAGCGAGGAGCACCCCTGCGCGACGGCCTTGAAGGCCTTGCGGGCCTTGACGTCCGAGCCGACGTCCGCAATGTCGGCGAGAAACCCGGCCGCCAGCGTCGGGTTGTCGTCAAAGATCCTAAACGGGTCAAAGCCCAGCTGCCTCGACATTTCCACGTCCACGATCGCCATCCCCTCCACGTCCGAGAGGCCCGCGGCGTACTCGCTCTTTGGGTCTATGCCCAGCAGTATCGCCTCGGGGTTTTTGCGCAAAAAGCGGCGCGCGAGCATTTTTGTCAGGAACGACTTGCCCGCCCCCGACCACCCTATGATCGCCGTGTTGTAGTTTGGCCTCATCCGGTAGTTGAATATTATCGGCGCGCCCGTGTGCGATGACGTGCCGATGGCTATTCCCCCCGGCGTCTCCAGGAGGTCGTTGGAGGCAAACGCGAAGAACGGCGACATGCTGTCAAGGTCAAGCGTCAGGTCGGCGCCCGTCGAGTCGCGCGCGTTCCACAGGTCAAGGTGCAGCGCCGCCGGCGCGTCAACCTTGCAAAAGCTCTGCTTGCAGTACATCGACAGGCGCCTCTCCCTCCTCCGGAGCTCGTCTGCCTTTCCGGCGAGGATCGCAGTCACCGTCACGCCAAAGAGCCGCGTGCGGTTGTTGGAGAGCATTGTCGTGAGGCGCTGCGCGGCGGCGAGCTGGGCAGATTCCGTCTCGTCGCGCGCGGCCATCACCTTGAGGTTCTCGGTGAACCCGCGCATTCGAGCTGCGGCTATGTGCTGCTCGATCGGGCGGATCGCCACGCAGGCGGCCTCGAGGAGGCGCTCGCGCGCGCCGCCCGGAGTGGCGTCTATGCGCATGTTCATCAGGTCCATTATCCATGCGGGCGGCAGCGCGCCGGGCAGCGAGTAAAAGACAAAGCAGCGCGCCGTGCGCCCGTCGGCCAGCTCGAGGCCGCGCAGGGAGTGCCTGCGGACCGCGGGCCTCGCGAGGCCAGAGCTCACGGTGAACTGGAGGCCCGACGGGTGGAGGGCAGAGTCCAGCGGCTCAGAGGAGGCAAGGTGCGCCTCGGGGACGACCATGCTTGCAGTGCGGTCTCCGACCTCGACCTCGACGGACCTGCGCGAGACCCATATCGCCATGGGCCTCGTGATCCCGAGGAGGAGGGCGGAAAAGCCCGAGAGGGCCTTTGCGCGCTCGTCGTCGTGCATGCCGTCGAGGTTGACAGGGTATATGCGGTAGACGTAGCGCCGGTCCATGGGCTCTGTTCCCGGGTCTTGCGCCGCGCCGCCGCCTGCCATCGCGTGCCCGCGCAGAAATCCAATTTAAGCGCGATAGTAGAGGGCCGTCGCGCGCATCACCTCGGCGGGCGAGCGCGGGTTGGAGGCGACGCAGCCCTCGAGTATCGAGACGCGGCGCGCAATGTCCTCGGCAGGGTCCTCGAGGCCGAGGCTCTCGGCGGCCTCGCGCAGCCTCGCGCTCCTCGCGACGAGCTCGCGAGGCGCGTACTCGGTGAACGTGTCATCCAGCACCGCGTGGCTGAATATCGTGTCCATGCGCGGCTCGGGCCCGCCGCCGTGGCCCATGCTGACCTCGTCGACGCCGGCGACGCGGCGGACCGCCCTCCCGTGCCGCGGCGACCTGACCTCGCGGCAGTGCCACACTGTCCAGAGGAGCGAGAGGTACGTGCTGTCGACGCCGGCAAACCTGACCCTCTCGATCGTCTTTTTGGCGCTTGGCGCATGCAGCGTCGTCACGCCGCCGTGGCCCGCTGCCGCGTTCTCAAACGCCGCGTATATCGCGTCGCGGCTTCGCGCCTCGCCGACGATGACGAGGTGCGGGTTGTGGCGCAGCGTCACTGGGATGAGGTCCTCAATGCGGTACGACAGGCTCTTGTTTAGCGCGGACGCGCGCGTGCGCAGCGACAGGAGGTGCGTGTGCGGCAGGCGCATCTCTGGGGTGTCCTCCACGGTGACTATCATCCAGTCAGGGTGCGCTAGCGCGAGGAGCGCGTTTGCGAGCGTGGTCTTGCCAGAGGACGTGACGCCGACGACGATGTTGAACGACATGGCGTCCACGAGCGTCCACCAGTAGGCGGCCATCATGGGCGTGAGCATGCCGCCGCGGATGAGGTCCGCTATGGTGAGGGGCGTGCGCGAAAACTTGCGCACGTTCATCGCGGTTCCGGCCGACACCTCGCGCCTAAAGGCCACCGAGACGCGGTCCCCCTCGGGCGTCACGGCGTCGACTATGGGCTCGGCGTTGCTAGCGTGCGCGTCGCACTTTTCGAGTATGCGCGTGACGAGGCTGTCAAACTCGGCGTCCGTCCCGAGGCGCACGTTGGTCCGGTACACGGGATGGCCCTTGTGCGCGCGCAGGACCACGCCGACGGCTGCCCGCCCAGGAATCATAATGTCCTCAATGTTGTCGTCGCGAAAGAGCACGTCTAGGCCCCAGTAGCCGTACGCGCGCCGCACGTAATAGGCGATCTCGTCGTGGTGGGACGAGACAGTCTCGGAGAGGCCGAGCTCCGAGGCGGCCTGCCATATGCGGCCCTCGATCTCCGAGGCGTCCGGGCGGCCCGCAGGGCCGGCGTCCATGGACATGTAGAGGTGGCTCGCCAGGGCGTGAATCGCGCCCTCGAGCTCGGGGGTGACCTCCGGCTCTGAGACGATGTAGCGGCCGTCCCCCGTGACAAAGACGCGCGCGTCGCCCACGCCATACGAGTCCACTACTTCGGCCTCTGTTATCGTGCGCGGCACGGAGGCGTGGCCCACGTCAAGCGCGTGGAGCTCCCTGTGGACGCCGTCGCGGATCATGTCGCGTATGGCGCCCTCCATCATGTCCGGCCGGCGGCCAAACTTCCCGTCCTGCCGGCGAGTCCCAAGCATGGCCCCGTGCGCGGCGGCCCCTAGGGCGGCGCGCTCGCGGCCGCAGTGGAGGCCCTGTACAGCGCAAGGGCAGAGTTTACCGCGTCGACGGCCTCGGGGGCCTTGCGCGAGGAGACGGTGGCGCTGTGGCCGTTGAGGTGGTAGAGGGCCAGGCGGCCGCCGCGGCCGCCGCGGCCCGAGGACTGGAGGACGCACGAGCCCATCTCGTCGTATCCGAGTATCATGACGCACCCAAGGCGGACGCTCTCGAGCATGACGCGCCTGTTGCTCACGTGCATGAGGCACTCCCCGTTACGCGTCGACACGTCAAAGGTGGACATGACCCTCTCCCCCGGCTGCACGAACATCATTGATCCCATGCGCAGAAAACGCACTTAAGGAGAATGGCGGAGCGCGGGCGCTCACGCGTCTGGCTCTAGCGCCCACTTTCGAAAGTTGGGGTCGTCGTGGGCGTCCTGCGCGTCGTGGCGCCGCATTGCGCCTCCATGGGCCGCCGGATCCCCGGGCTCGGCCTTGACGTTCTCGCGCAGGTAGTTGAGGCGGTCTATGACCCCGCGATACGCGCTCTGCGCGTACTTGCGCATCTCAGAGTTGAGGAGAACCGCCTCGTGGACCGATATGGGGGCGCAAAACTTTGGCACGTATATCCCTGCGGGGCTGGTCATGTACGTCAGCGCCCCCGCGTCGCCGTGGGGCAGGATCTTGCCGTGGGCCAGGGCAGTGGTGAGCATCTCTGGCCTTATCGTCGGTAGCAGCGTCCAGGCCTCGCGCGGCTCCCCGTCGCCGTCCCATACGCGCCTGACCGCCGGATACCCGTGGACCATGGCCACGTCCTCCTGCGCTATCGTGACAGACCCGTCAGGCAGCCTAGAGTCGTACATCTCGTCGCCGGCGTCCCCCTCTAGCGTGCAGAACATCGCGTTGTGCGTCACAAAGTGCCCCGCCTGCGCGTCGTGCCACGCGTCGTTCCACGCATGCCTGTCCGGCACCCCCTGCGGGACGCGCGCGTCGCGCGGGGACACGGCCGGGGCCGCAGGGGCCACTGCGACCTCGACGCCGGCGGGCGCCTCGGTTGCGTGCCAGTGGTCCTCATTGTCCCCAAGGTCGGCCCCCCCGGCCGGCACCGTGGCCACCGGGGCATCCGGGGGCGGCGTCCTTGCCGCCCATGCCTCGTTGGCCACCCTCATCTCGTGCATGACAGGGCCGGGATCCCCAAAAGAGAGGTCATATGACATCAGGTGCCCGCCTCCGGCGTCCCAGGACAGCTTTATCCCCCCGCTGCCGTGGCGCGTGGCCGTGTAGAGGTGGCTCCAGGCCACGTCAAACACCACGCCCCTGCGCTCGCTTACCAGGACCAGGCCCGCCGTCGTCACGTGGAGGACCGGCCTGCCCTCCCTGGAGCCCCCCTTCGCCTCAAAGGCCGCCAGCTCCCTGGCCTCGCCCTGTGGTGGTTCCATGGCACCGTGCGACAAAATCTAATTTAAGCGATCTTGGTGCGGGTCTGCCCCCACGTCGGCCCTGCGCTCCTTGCGGGACTTGCGGCGCCTTGCGCCGGGGGGACGGCTCGGGCC
>RHFA01000058.1 GCA_003724275.1 Thaumarchaeota archaeon S13 | reverse complement strand
CCCTCACGGTGTCCTATACGCCGGGCGGGGGAGACGGCGACGTCGCCGACCGCAAGACGCGCCAGGGCCGCCTTGCCGCCACGACGCTGCCCGTGAAGGACATGATCCCCCCGACTTTCTCGGCCAGGACTCACTCGCTGACGGTGACGGTGGTCACGCTTGACAAGGCGGCCTCTGGGGGCACGTCTGCGGCAGAGTGGGCCGTGGAGGGCGCCGAGGTGACCGGCGTGTCCGCGCTTGCCGCCGGGGCAGCGCCGGCGTCGGGATCCCCCACGGCGACGCTGGGGGCAGGCGCGGAGAGGATCGCGCTGCACCATACACGGATCAACCCCGACGCCACTCCCGCGGTCTCCTATTCGCCTGCACAGGGCGGCAAGATCCTGGCGGGCGGGGCGATGGACGCCGGCTCCGCCGTAGCCGCCGACGGGGTTGCGCCGTCTGTGGTCGCCGCCGCGTTCGCCGGCCCGCGCACATTGCACGTCGAGCTCAACGAGCGCCCCGACGCCGGGGCGGCCGCCACGGGGGCGTTCACGGTTGCCGGGCCCGGAGACAGCGTCGTGGGCGTTGCCGGCGCCTCGGCCGCATCGCACTCGGCGACCATCACCCTGACGCTCTCCACCAGCGTGACCGCCGGCGGGCACACCGTGACTGCCGGAAGCACGGTTATGGACCTGGCCGGAAACGGGGTGGCGGCGGGCGCGAGGGCGGCCACCGCGTCGTGGGCCGACTCCAGCGACGGCGCCCCGTCATTTGCCGCCAGGACGTCGTCGCTGACGTCCACGGTGGTCACGTTCACGCCCGCTGTCACTGGCTCGACGTCGGCGGCGTCATGGAGCGTGTCCGGCGCGCCTGCCACCGGCATCATCATGGTCGGGGACGCCGCGGTGACCGATCCCGGGGCGGCCTTGGTCTCGCTTCCCGGCGGCACGGCTAGCCTAGTCCTCGCGCACGCGCCCCTCCACGGGACGGCCGCCGAGCCGATCGTGAGGCACACAGGAACCGGCATAACGTCAGGCGGCGCGAGCCTAGGGGGCATTGCCGCAAAGGCGTCTGACGGCACCGGGCCGCGCCCTGTGTTGGCGTTTGGTAGGATATCACACACGATCGTGCACATCAGCGAGCCGGTAAGTTTTGTGGGTGACAGCGAGGACGCGCGCAAGTCCAGATGGACCACGACGGAAAGGAGGTCTGAGGGCGTTGTGCAAATACATCCAGATGTGGTCAGGCTTGACAGCAGTCGCGATGACTTCATATTTTTGGATGGTCACCCGGTCTTTACCGGCGGAGAGGCTCCCCTGTCATACAGCTGGGCAGGCGCCGAGGCGGGCGCCGTCGTAGACAAGTCGGGAAACGGCATGGGCAGCTTTTCTGAAATTCCCACAGACGACAGATTCGCGCCGGCTTTTCGTCCGGTACACCTGCAGGGCCTCATGCGGGTTCACACCAACGAACCCGTGGCGTTTGTGCCGGGGGAGATTCCGGCGTTTGTGTTTGTGGGAGAAGACGGGGTGCGGGTTGGCACGTACAAGGTAGGCCCAAGCGCCACCGTGGACGTGTCCATAGATCCGCCCCTGATTGTAGGCCATGAATACACGGCGCATGCCCCGGGATTTACAGACCTTTCCGGAAACGCGTATGGGGGCGATTCCATGACGTTTATCTTTAGGGGCGGCGTTCTAGCGCACCAGATTCTAGAATCCGACCCCCCCACCGTAGATTCGGCCAGGTTTGCCGGCTCGCGCGAGGTGCGCGTGGAGTTTAGCGAGCCGCTGGCGGCCGTGCCGGCCGGCGCGGCGTTCACGGTCACGCCGGCCGTCGGCGAGGCGATCCCGCTGGCGGCCAACGGAGTCTCGCACGAGGTGGGCCTCAGCACGGTCACGCTGTTGCTGTCCAAGAACGCCTCGCCGGGCGCGCACGAAGTTCGCGTGCCGGTGACGGTCGCCGACCTGGTTGGCAATGCCTACGCGACGCCCTCCGTGCCAGTCCCCGCCACGTACGACGCAGTGGCCCCAACCGCCGTCTCCGCGGCGTTCACGGGCGAGCGGACCGTCACGCTCACGGTGAGCGAGGCCCTTGACGCTGGAACCGTCGGCGGGATCCGCGTCGGCGGCCTGGGCGCCACGAGCGTCTCGTATACGGCCGGCTCCACCACGGTGGCGCTGCACACGCAGCTGCCCGCCGCGGCAGGCTCGTCGCACGCAGTCGTGATACCGGCAGGCGTGACTGACGCCAATGGCGTGCCCCTTGCGCCGACGGTCCTGTGGGCCGCGCGCGCCGACACGGCCGCGCCGGCGGCCATCGGCGCGCGAACCGTGTCGCCCACGGCGACGGAGGTCGACTTTGGCGAGGCCGTCAGGCTCGGGGACTCGCCGACGCAGCAGCAGCACGCCGCGCACTGGACGGTGACGGAGGCCGGCTCGGCCAGGGCCGTCACAGGCGCCGAGGTAGTGCGCGGCGGCCTCTCGGTTCGCCTCACGCACGCGGCAGTCGGCGCCTCGGCGGCGCCCTCCGTCGCGTATGTGGCCGGCGACTCCAACGACGCCGCTAGCGTGCGCGACTGGGCGGCGACTCCAAACTACATGGCGTCCACGACGATGGACGTGGCCGTCGGCGACGGCCTGCCGCCGAGCATAGACACGCTGACCATGTCCGTCTCGCGCCCCGGCGAGGAGGCGGCGCCGGGGAGGGTCTGGGCCCGCGCCGGCGACATGGTGAGGTTTGTGATGTCCATGAGCGAGGCCGCCGGGACGGACGCGCCGGCGATACGCGTGGCCGGCTCTGCCCATGACATGGCCGCCTCCGGCGAGGGACGGCTCGCGTGGACGCACTCGCACGCGGTCGGCATGGGCGCCGAGCAGGGAGTGCTGGCCTTTGTCGTGAGCGCGTCTGACGGCGGGGGCAACTTTGCGCACGCCGTCGCGCCGACGTCCGGCGTCGCCGTCATGGTCGACACGATCATGCCAACCTTTACGGCTCGCACGCTCGGCGCCGGGCTCGTCGAGGTCACGCTCTCCGAGCCCGTCCGCGGGACGATAACGGCGTCAGAGTGGACAGTCGGCGGCGCACCGGCCACCGGCGTCGCCGCGTCGGCCTCCTCGGCGCCGCGCGCGGCGGCCACGCTGGACGCCGGGGCAGTCTTTGTGCTCTGGCACGGCGGCGGCGGGACCGGCTCGGCGCCCGAGGTCAGGTACGGCCCGCCAGGCTCCGCATAGTCGCGCCTTTCAGACCGACGAGCAAAGGCTCGTGCCGCCTTTTGCGCCCCTCCCGGCATGAAAAAAATGGTCACATTCCGCGGAGCCTCCCCGCGCGCGCGCGCGAGTCAGCGCATGCTGCCGGTTTTGTGAACAAGTGTTGCGGTGCGCCCCTCAAAAGGGGGCGCGCGCGGCGCCGGCGCGCGATGCGAGACGCAGGCGGCCTTGCGGCGTACCTTGACGAGTCCGGGACCAGGGGCGGCGCGGACGGGCACTTTGTGCTAGCGTGCGTCGCCGGCGACGAGGGCTCCATCGCGCGCCTCGCCGGCGGCCTGCGCGGGGTAAAGCTCGGCCTAGTTCCGGGCGCAGACCCCGACGCGTGGGAGTTTCACGCCAGGGAGATAATGCACGGGGGAGGCGGCACGCCGCTGCGGCGGCGCGACGGGCGCGAGCGCGCCGCGGCGATCCGCATGGCAGTCAGCGCCGTGTGCGCCTCTGGCGCCGCGCCGGCGGCCGTCGCCGTCAGGAACGCCGGCCCCGGGAGGCCGTGGGCATCGAGGGCCACGCGAAGGGCATCCTCGATACTCGTCGCGCGCCTCGAGAGGCTTGCCGCCGCGCGCGGCATGCCGTGCAGGGTCGTCTCGGACAGCGTCCGCGGCGGCCACCGCAGGGACATGGAGCGCGCCCTCTTGCGCGCGGCGCGCGGGCGCGTCACGGGGATAGAGTACGTCGACTCGAGGGCCAGCGCGCCCGTGCAGGCCGCCGACGCGCTCGCGTACGCCGTGGGCCGCCACATGGCCGGCGACGCGCGATTTGGCGAGGCGTTCGCCGAGGTCGAGCGCTGCGCGTGGCTCAATGGCGGGTGGGGAGGCGTGCGCGTCGTGGAGGCCTCGCTGGCGGCGCGCAAACGCCTTTAAGGGCGCCGGCGAGGGGGGCCGCCGTTGGCCTTTGTGGTGTGGATGACGGGCCTGCCGTGCTCGGGCAAGACGACGATCGTGCGCGAGCTCCAAAAGACGATACCAAACCTCGCAATGCTCGACGGCGACGAGCTGCGCGAGTGGCTCTCGCCGAAGGACTTTACAAAGGAGGGCAGGAACGAGCACAACGTCAAGGTCGCGCACCTCGCGCGCCTCCTCCGCTCCCACGGCGTGCCCGTGGCCGTCTCGCTCGTGAGCCCCTACATCGAGAACCGCACGAGGGCGCGCGAGATCGTCGGCGCCGGCGAGGCGTTCGCCGAGGTCTATGTAAAGTGCGCGCTCGAGCGCTGCGAGGAGCGCGACGTCAAGGGCATGTACAAAAAGGCCAGGGCCGGCGAGATAGCCGCGTTCACGGGGATAAGCGACCCCTATGAGGAGCCTCCGTCGCCAGACCTCACCGTCGACACGCAGTCAGAGGGCGTCGCCGAGTCGGCCAGGAAGATATCCGAGTTTCTCTCCTCGCGCGGCCTAGCCTAGGGCCGCGCGGCACTCGCCTACGGCAAGGTCGTGTATGCGCCCGCCGCAGCTTGCGATTATGCCGTGGCGGTGCGCGACGCTGCCGGCGCCGTACTCTAGCTCGCCTCCGAGCGCGTCAGTCATCCTCCCGCCGGCCTCTGTCACGACGCACCATGACGCGCACGTGTCCCACTGTTTCATCCTGTCCGTCGTCGTCACGTAAATGTCGGCCTCGTTGGCCGCTATCCTGCACGCCTTTATCGAGCTGCCGACCTGCACGGTCTCGGCCACGCCGAGGCGCGCGAGCACGGCGCGGTCCACGTCAGAGAGGTGGTTTCGGCTGCAGACGGCGCGGCACTCTGGCGCGCCGCGCTCCGGGCCGGCGCGAAGGCGCTCCCACGAGCCGCCGTGCCCCCTGTACGACCCCGCGCCGTCCTGCGCCACAAAGATCGCCTGCGCGGCCGGCTGCGCAATGACGCCCAGGACGGGCCGGCCAGATCGCACGAGGCCGGCCATTATGGTAAACTCGCCGGTCCGCGACACAAAGTCCGCCGTCCCGTCAAGCGGGTCCACAATCCACGCCGTCTCGCCTGCGCCGAGCGCCGCGGGCGGCCCCTCCTCGGAGAGGATTGCGTGGCCCGTGGCGGCGAGCGCGCGCGATACCGTGCGGTGCGACTCGAGGTCCGCCTCGGTGACCGGCGAGCCGTCGGCCTTTTTTTGCGCGTCGCCCCCGCCAGACCCGTATATCCCCATGACTGCCGCAGACGCGGCTCCGAGCGCGTCGATCGCCGGCCGCATCTCGGCCATCGCGTGGGCGATCGGCGGGTCGCCCAGCCCGGCAACCCAGGGCGGCGTGCCCATCACGACGCCAGCTCTGGCCGCGCCGACCAGACTATGGCCAGCATGACAAAGGGTATGGACATTATCCCGATGATCCCGAGTATCGTGTAAAACGCCGCCTCGGGCACGGCGTCGTTGCCGATGAGCCAGGGGAGCGGGAGCGACACGACAAACCAGATAGACGCCAGCAGGACATAGATCCTCACGCGTGCCCTCATGCGGCGGGCCGGCGCGGCGGGGCGCCTATTAACCTGACCGCCGCACCACAGATTTCACGATCTTGGCAATATTGTTGCGATATTTCAGGCCAAGCGTTATATATTCAGAATGCGAGAAGGGGGGTGCGGTCGCAGGTTGCAAAAATCCACGGCCGCTCCGGCGGCCCCAGGGGGCGTTCAGTGCGCTGCCCCGCCAAGCGCGGGGAAGGGAGGCAGTCTCCCACGGGCTCCCCGAGAATGGGGCCGGCGGGCTATCTCGGGTATAGGCTGACCGAGACGGATCCGCCCGTCTGGCCGTGGGGGTCGACTCGGACCTCGAGCGGGCCGGCCGAGCCGACCTCGACGAGGCGCGGGCCCTCATAGTCCCACGTGTAGTACTCGGCGGCCTCGGTGCCCTGGCGCTCGGAGACGAGCGAGAGCGTGCCCTCAAAGGAGGTCGCCTCGCCGCTGGCCGTTATCGTGAGCGTCCGGGGCGAGTCGCCGTTGGGCACAAAGCGCAGCTCGTGCGGGCCGGCCGGCGCGTCGACGACCTGCACGTGCGCCCCGCCGTCGGCGTACATCGAGGCGTCAGCGAGCGTGGCGTGGAACGTCGGGGGAGGCCCGCGGTCCCCCTCGTCGATCGAGATGGCAAAGGCGTACAGGCAGACGCCGGCGGCGACTAGGGCGACGGCGGTGCCGTTGCGGCTCTTCACGGGGAGGGGGCGCGCGGCGGGATAAATATAGGTTTAGGCGGCATGTCAAGTATAGCTCACACGCGGGGTTAAGAGCTGCGCGGGGGAGGGGGCGCGCGAGCAATGGCAGGCTTTGAAAAGATGTGGAACCGCCCCTCGCAGCAGGGAATGGGCCAGAGGGTCGGCTCGCTCGTAAAGCCGCAGGGGGCCCTAAAGCCGAGGGTCCAGGCCGCCATAGCGAGGATACAAAAGCAGGGCGCAAAGCTCGACGCGATGCTCGCAAAGCTGCGCGAGCGTGACGCGGCAGTCTTTACAAAGGTCGTCGAGGCCACGCAGCGCCACGACACGTCCGGCGCGAGGGTCCTCTCGTGCGAGCTCACCGAGATACGCAAGGTCTCGCGCGTCCTGGGCAACGCGCGCATGGCGCTGCAAAAGGTGGAGCTCCGCCTGACGACTGCGCACGACGTCGGTGACACGCTCGTGGCGATAATGCCCACGATCGGCGTGATGAACGGCATGAAGTCATCGCTGGCAAAGTTCATGCCGGGCGCTGACCAGGAGATATCGAGAATGTCCGAGGTCCTCGGCGGGATGATGGGCGAGACGTTTAGCGAGGCCGACGGGGGCTCTGACGCGGCAATGACCGAAGAGTCGGCGCAGATACTCAACGAGGCCGCCGCCGTGGCGCAGGCCGGCTCGGACGGCAAGTTCCCGACAATGCCCGCTGACGCCGGCGAGGCAAGCTCAGAGACGACGGCGTCATCAAAGTTCTTCTAGGCTGCCGGGCAAGAGTCTTCGGGGTTTTGTGGCATTGCGCGCCAGGCGCGCGCTGCACCTGCTCAAGCGCGGGCCGCCGGCCGCGCCGGCGCCCAATGGCCTTTTCACACCGGCAGAGGGGCGCTCCGCTGCGCTAGCCCGTTCCCGCGCCGTCCATCGCGCGGCCCGACTCGCGAAACGCGCGCGTGCGCGCCGACTCGGCGTTGACAATCCCGTCAAGCTCGGATATCATGGCGCGAAGCGCCGCCATGCGCTCGGCGGCCTCGACGGCTGCGGCCTCGACGGCTGCGCGCCTCTTTTTCAGGGCGTCGAGGCCGCGGCGCTCCTCCTCGATGTACTCTTGGATCTTTACGAGCTTTTCGCGCAGGTTTTTCACCTCGACGGACTCTTCCTCGATCTCCTTTTCGAGGACGGTCCGCTTGTCCTTGAGCCCCTTTATCATCACGCCGACGTGGTCGACGGCCTCCTCGAGGCCGGCCCTGCGGCCCATGAGCTCGCTGATCCCCAGTCCGGCTCCCGCCGCCTCCTCGCGCGGGGTCTCTGGCGCCGGCGGCATCTCGGGGGCCGGCTGGCCCGCAGTCGCCTCCTCGGCGGGGTCCGGGGCGGCGGCCTCGACGGCCTCCCCGCCCTCGCCGCG
>RHFA01000061.1 GCA_003724275.1 Thaumarchaeota archaeon S13 | reverse complement strand
TCGTGGCGCCCCTTTATGATGCCCGTCCCGATGGCGTAGCGCGCAAGCCGCATTAGCGTCGCCGGTCCGCCGGGCGGCGACGGCAGGGTGTGCCACTCTAGGCGCGTCGGCAGCTCTATGGGGGGCTCTGACCTCCAGGGGTCAGGCGGCGCGGGTGAGTCATCGGCCTCGAGCCGGCGAGCCTCGGACATCTCCTCGAGCGCAATCTGTGCGGCGTCCAGGCGCGCCGGTGAACCCTACCTCTCCTGCTCTCGCGGCCTAATGAGGACCTCGTTGACGTTGACGTGCGGCGGTGCCCCTAGGGCGTAGAGGATTGACGCGGCAATGTCCTCGGACTTGAGGGCCTCCATCTTTTTTGCGCCCTCGACAAAGGACGCAAGCGACTCGTCGGTTATCGTGCCTGTCAGCTCCGTGGCCACGACGCCCGGCTCGATGCACGTCACGCGGATTCCCGAGCGCGCGCTGAGCTCCTGCCGCAGGCCCTCGCTGAACGCCGTGACAAAGTGCTTTGTGCCGCAATAGACGCTGCCTGCCGGAAAGACGAGGCGGCCGGCGACTGACGACACGTTGACGATGTGGCCAGACCTTGCGGCCGTCATCGCCGGCAGGGCCGCGGCCGTCATGTAGAGGACGCCCTTTATGTTGACGTCGACCATGCGCTCCCACTCGTCGACCTTGAGCCTCTTTACAAAGCTGAGCGGCATGAGGCCGGCGTTGTTGACGAGTATCTCGACTGGCCCCCACTCCGAGGCCGCCGCCTCCACAAACGCCCCGCACGAGGCGCGGTCTGTGACGTCCAGCGGCCGCGCGAGGGCCTCCCCGCCGGCGGCGCCTATCTCCGAGGCGAGGGCCTCGAGGCGGTCCGTGCGGCGCGCGCCGGCCAGGACGCGCGCTCCTGCCCGCGCGAGGGCCAGGGCCGTCGCGCGCCCAATCCCGCTGCTCGCGCCGGTGACTGCGGCTACCTTGCCCTTGAGCATTTCCGCCCCGCGCCCGCGCGCCATGCGCTAAATACGTTTGTGAACGCCTTTAAGGGAGAGGGCGCGCGGGGGGGCGCGATGAAGCCCGTGCCGTGCGCGTACTGTGGGGACATGGTCGACCTGCCCTTTGAGTGCAGCTATTGCCGCGACCCGTTCTGCGCCGACCACCGCCTCCCCGAGGAGCACCGCTGCGTAAAGCTCCGCCAGATTCGCTCGAGCCGCTTTGGCCAGCGCGGCGTCGTGCGCGACGCGCCCAGGTCCCGCGGCGTCGTGGGCCGGCTCTTTGGCCGGCGCCGCTAGTAGGGCACGCGCGAGGGGTCGATGTGGGCGCGGCGCGCCTGGTAGATGAGGGCGACGGCGAGGGCGACGAGGACCAGCGACGTGAGCCAGTGCGGCACGGGCAGAAGCGTCACGTACGCCACGGCAAACGCGACTGACGCGGCGGCCTGCGCGGCGAGCTTGGCCCAGCGCGGCGCGCGAGCCGCGCGCGATATCCCCTCGATCCCCAGGAGGGCCAGGGCCGGCCACGCCGTGAGGAGCAGAAAGTCGATCACGTCGACGCCCGTGTGCGACACGCCGGCGCGGCCGGCGCGGGGGCGCCTATTTGTCTTGTTGCCTGGGGGCCGCGCGGCCAGGCGCGTGGCCCTGCCGGCCCGCGTGCCCGCGGCTGCGGGGGCGCGCCGCACAGGATCCCTCGCGGCCGCCAGCATCCCTGCGCCCCGTCTAGGCTGGACGGCCCACGGCCCGGGCCTGCGTTCTGCGCCCCGCCTTTTCGTCTCCCCGTCAGCTGCCTTGCGGATTTCTGGGGCAGGCCCCCTGTGCTTGAAAACGCCAATGCCCAGAGCCTGCGGTTTCCGCACGCGGGCGCAAGGGTGCTTGGAAACTCCCGCCCTCGCCCCACGGCGGGCCTCGCAGGGGGCGCTAGGGCCCGTGCGCAAAGTCGGCCCAGCGCAGGCGTATCGCGGCCCCCTGCGCCTCGAGCGTTACGGCGTTCTCTAGGGGGAGGCAAGCGATGTCGTGCTCGCCGTACGGCCCGTACTGGAGCATGTCCGTCCCGACGAGGGCCTCTATGGGCCGGCGCGTGACGACGACGGCGAGCCGCCTGCGGTGGCGCTCGGAGATCGTCTCGAGTATGCGCGGCTTGCCGCCCAGGACCGCCGAGAGGACCGCCGAGCGCGCGTCGCGGGCCTCGTCCTCAAACTCGAGGGCCCGCTTTTCCTCGTCGAGCAGGTTGGCATAGTCGGCCGAGCCGGGCTGCGGCGACTTTGACATGCGCGCCTCGACGAGGAGGACCGCGAGGCCCGTGACTATGGAGAGGAGGGACTCTTTCATCCTCTCGGCGACGCCGTCGTACTCCTCGGCGCGGAGGCGCGCTATGAGCTCCGAGACCCTGCGGTACGTGTCGGCCTCGATCTCGCGGACCTGCGGGGAGGCCATCTCTGCGGCGACTAGCGCGTGGAGCGCGACGGCGTCTGCGTGTCCCTCCCGGGCCATGCGCGCGCGCGCCGGCGCCCAATCCTTAAATGTTGGCGGCCGGGCGCGGCCCCGCGAGGAGCAAGAGATGCCTTACAGGGTCAGCCACGGAAAGCCCATACCCGTGGGCTACTCGCCCGACGAGGTCTTTTCAAAGATCCGCCACGAGGAGGTCAGGTTCATCGACCTCCAGTTCACGAGCCTCCCGGGCCGCTTTCACCACACGACGATATCGGCGGACACGTTCACGCCCGAGCAGATGCGCGACGGCCTGCCAAAGCTCGACGGCTCGTCCATAGTCGGGTTTACCGAGATAGAGGACTCGGACCTGCTCCTCAAGCCCGACCCAAACACGTACGCGCACATACCGTGGATGACCGAGAACAGGACGGCCCGCATGCTCTGCGACGTGTACTGGGGCATGGGCCGCGGGCGCCTCTCGCGCGACCCGCGCGGCATCGCGCAAAAGGCCCAGGACCACCTCGCCTCGCAGGGGTATGAGAGCATGTGGGGGCCGGAGGTCGAGTTTTTCGTCTTTGACAAGGTCACGTGGGACGTCCTCACGCCGTACAAGGGCCAGTCATATTCCATAGAGTCCGTCGAGGCCCCGTGGAGCAGCAACGGGGCCGGCTACCCGATGGGCCTGCAGGAGGGCTATTACCCGAGCACGCCGTCGGACACGCTCACGCCGTTTCGCAACGAGTGCGTCAACATGCTAAACCAGGAGTTTGGCATACTCTGCGACAACCACCACCACGAGGTCGCGACTGCGGGCCAGTGCGAGATTGACATCCGCTATGACTCGCTGACCAACGCCGCGGACTCGACGCAGACGTACAAGTTTGTCGTGAGAAACGTCGCCAAAAAGTACGGCAAGGTCGCCACAATGATGCCAAAGCCCGTCTCGATGGACGCCGGCTCGGGAATGCACACGAACGTCAGCCTCTGGAAGGACAAGAAGAACGCGTTCTTTGACAAGGACGACCCCGACGAGCTTAGCCAGCTCGGCCGCTACTTTTGCGGCGGAATCATATCGCACGCGCGCGCGCTTTCGGCGATCACAAACCCGACGACAAACTCGTACCACCGCCTCGTGCCGGGCTACGAGGCCCCCGTCTACATGGCATGGAGCGGGAGCAACCGCTCGGCGATCGTGCGCATACCAAAGCACTTTAGGGGCCGCGGCTACTCTGCGCTAAAGCGCCTCGAGTTCCGCGCGCCCGACCCGTCGGCCAACCCCTACCTCGTCTTTGCGGCGGTCCTGGCCGCGGGCCTAGACGGGATAAAGAAAAAGGTCGATCCCGGCGACGCGGTCCACGAGGACATCTTCAAGATGACAAAGAGCGAGCGCGTAAAGCGCGGCATCGGCGTCCTGCCGTCGAGCCTCGGCGAGGCCCTCGACGAGCTAGAGTCCGACCGCAAGTTCCTCGGGCCCATATTCACGGCCGACGTGATCGACATGATCGTCGAGATAGAAAAGCGCGACCAGCGCGAGGTCCTCATACGGCCCCACCCCTACGAGTTTGACCTCTACTTTGACGTCTAGGGGTCCCTAGGCCGGCAGCGCGCCGGACATGTATAGTATGAGGCCAAAGGACGAGGCGACCATCGAAAAGCCGAGCACGAGGAGCGGCACGACGGACTCGGAGGTCACGGCCCTATACACGACGATCCCGCCGAGGAGGCCCAGGAACAGGACGAGCACGCCGAGTATGACCTCGCCTAGCGGGCCCTGGCTCACGAACGGGTAAAAGATGCCAGAGAGCAGCGCGAAAAAGCCGGCGAGGTATGCCCCCTTTATGCCGATAAGCGTGCGGCGCCCAAGCGTGGGCTCGCCCTTTGGCGTGCCGCTCACATCATGTCGCCCATTCCGCCCATGCCCCCCATGCCGGGCATGCCGCCGCCCATTCCGCCCATGCCTCCCCCCTCGGGGCCGCCCGGCGGCGGGCCGGCGGACTTTGCGGTGGCGACGACGTCGTCAATGCGCAGTATCATGCACGCGGCCTCGGACGCCGCCGAGACGACCTGCTCCTTGACTGCGAGCGGCTCGACGATGTCGCTTGCCTTCATGTTTGCGATGCGCGACTTGAGGACGTCGATGCCGGTCCACTTGTCGCCCTGGATCTGCCTGGCGCGCAGCGAGGCGAGCGTGTCTATGGGGTCCATGCCGGCGTTCTCGGCGAGCGTGAGCGGTATGACCTCGAGCGCGTCGGCAAAGCGCTCCACGGCGAGCTGCTCGCGGCCCTCGAGCGACTTTGCCCACGAGCGCAGGCGCGTCGCGGCGTACGTCTCGGGCGCGCCGCCGCCGGCCACGACGGAGGGGTTTTGCATCACGTCCTTTACGACCATTATCGCGTCGTGGACGGAGCGGTCGACCTCGTCCACTACCCTCTGCGAGCCGCCGCGCAGCAGCAGCGAGACGGACCTCGGGCGCTGGCACCTCTCGATAAACACCCACTTGTCCTCCTCGACCTTGCGCTCCTCGACTAGGGCCGCCGAGCCGAGGTCGCCGGCCGCGAGGTCGTCGAGGTTTGTGACTATTCGCGCGCCCGTCGCGCGCGAGAGCTTTGTCATGTCGCTCTCCTTTATGCGGCGCACGCCGAGCACGCCGGCCTTTGCGAGATAGTGCTGGGCCATGTCGTCGATCGCCTTTTGGCAGAGGACGACGTTGGCGCCAGAGCCGACGATCTTGTCGACCATGCCCTGGAGCATGCGGTTCTCCTCGTCGAGGAACGCCTTCATCTGCTCGGGGCTCTGTATGTTGATCTTTGCGTCCGTCTCGGTCTTTGTTATCTCTAGGGCCGCGTTGACGAGGGCAATCCTCGCGCCGGAGACGCTGCCTGGCATCGACGAGTGGACGACCTCCTTGTCGAGCACGACGCCCTCGACTAGCACCGAGTCGCCGATCGACCCGCCGGCCTTTTTCTCGACCTTTATGTCGTCGTCGTCCATGGCGTACGCCTCGCCGTTCCTCTCGGCGACTGCAAACGCGGCCCTCACGACCATCTCGGCGAGCGCGTCGGACTCCTTGCGGACGAGCTTTGTCTGCATGGAGGTCTTTGCGACCTTTGTGAGCATTGCCCTGTCGCCGGCCTCGACGCCCTCGGCTATCTCGGAGAGCAGGGCCCTGGCCCTCGAGGCGGCCTTGCGGTAGCCGTCGACGACTATGGTCGGGTGGACGTTCTGGTTGAGGAGGCCCTCGGCGTGCTCTAGCAGCGCGCCGGCGAAGACGACTGCCGAGGTCGTCCCGTCGCCGACCTCGCTGTCAGTCGTCTTTGCAATCTCTACTAGCATCTTTGCGGCCGGATGCTGCACGTCTATCTCCTTTAGTATCGTCGCGCCGTCGTTCGTTATGGTCACGTCGCCGAGCGTGTCGACTAGCATCTTGTCCATGCCGCGCGGGCCGAGGCTCGTCGAGACTATCTCGGAGACTATCTTTGAGGCCTGGATGTTGTTCTTGTGCGCGTCGCGGCCCTTTGTCTCCGTGGAGCCGTCCTTGAGGAGGACGACGGGCATGTTCGCCTTTGATGCCTGGACGCTCATTGTGCGCGCGGGGCCGGATCCGGCCCCTTTTAAGGCTTTTGGGGATCCTAGGCCGGCGAGTAGGCCACCGCGGGCGCCTCGCCCGTGCCCGCGAGCGGGGGGTGCGTGAGGACGATCGAGCGGACGGGCGCTTGCGGGGGGATTGCCAGGGTCGCCTCCGGGGCCCCCGCGCCGTCCGCCGGGGCCGCGCCGAGCGCCCTGGCCCCGCCCACGGTCCAGGCCGAGGCGGCGAGGGTGCCGTGGACCGGCTCGGCAAACTCGACGACCGTCTCTGTCGCGCTGCGCGTGCTGGCCGTAAAGGTCGGGGTCGTCGTGTCGAGGATGGCCTCCCCGGAGGTCAGGCTCGTGCGGTCAATGACGGCCTCGTTGCCGGCCCCGTCGCGCGTGGTGATCCCAAAGAGCACGGCCCCCTGCGGCGGGCTGGCCGGCACGGTGTACCTGCTGGCCCACGCTGAGCGGTCGCCGGGGGAGGCCAGGGCAGTGTCTACTGCGTCCCCGAGGACGACGAGGCGCGGGTTCGGCGTTCCGGCCGGCTCGCTCAGACCCAGCCTGACGACCACGTCGTCGCCGGCGCGCGCGTGCGTCGCGCCGGCCCTGGGCTCTCCGTCGCGCTCTATGGAGAGCGCAAGCGACGAGGCGCGCGGCGGCACGCCGTCCGTGGCGACGAGGGGGAACGGGCCGCCGTCCTGGACGTTGGGCGTCTCCGCCCTGTCGCGCACGCGGCCCGCGTCGTCTGTTGCCCCAGTGTACGTGACCGTCGGCGCGGGCGACGTGCCAGAGAGGGGGTCGTGCGTTATGACGAGCGCCAGTGGGTCGTCCGTCTTTGGGGCAATGCCGCTTATGGTTCTTGTGACGCCCTCCTCGCTCACCGTCCAGTGCTGGCGGTGCTGCGCCAGAGTCACGTCGGCGCCAAACTGCACGGGCACGCCAAAGCGCACCTCTGTTGTGGTGGATGACGTCGAGGCCGCCGAGAGCGGCACGGGCTTGCCCGTGCCCGAGTACGTGGCGGTGGAACTCCGTGCTAGCACGCCTCCTTCCCGCATGTCAACCAGGTTGGTGGCGGTGGTTTTGTATGCGATTCCCACCGTCGCGGCGACTGACGTGGAGATGCGGAACTCGAGCGATTCTGGCTCGTATGTGGCGGTGAGCCTGCCGAGTGGGGGAGTGATGCTAAACGTCGCGCTGTCAAAGCTGGCCGCGTCCAGTGGGGCGCGAAGCTTGTACACCATGGTGTTTGGGCTCTCAAACACGTGGCTTGCGACGGTTCGGTCGAGTCGTACGTGGGGAACGGCAAACTCGCGTGTTAGTATTGCGTTTCCGGCCACGTCAAGCACTGTTGCGGGTATGGAGATCGTAAGTCTTTGGTCAAACGGCGCGTTCTGGGCGAGGGGCAGCCATACTGTCCGAGAGAGCGGCGCATAGGAGGCGGCGGCGCCGGGATGCAGGAGGTCGGCGTCGGAGCCATCGGCGGTCACCTTAAAGTCGGCGGCGGCCACGGTGGCGGGTCGCAGCGCCTCGTTTACCACGAAACCCAGGTAATTGCTCCTCGCGCCTGCAAAGTACGCGTCTAGGACGGTCGGGCCAATGCCGTCGTTGCGCGAGATCGTAAATGAGTGCTGCGCTAGCCCGTGGCCCGCCAGGTCCGTTATGCCGCCAGAGATCCTTACCGTGTAGACCGTGTTGTCTGCTGCCGCGGTGGCCGCGGACAGCCTGACCGTGGTTGAGCCTTCGGTGTAGGATGGCGTCAGCTCCCCTAGGCCACCATCTGCGGTAAACGTGGCGGCCTCCATGGAGGCCGCCACGTTTACCGCAGATGGTGGCCTAGGGGAGCT
>RHFA01000069.1 GCA_003724275.1 Thaumarchaeota archaeon S13 | reverse complement strand
GCCGGGGGCCATTTTGGCTATAAGGGATCTGGATCGCAGTTATATTGGCGGCGCCCACCGGTGCCCAACATGAGGCTTTCGCGCGAGTGCCGGCACTGCGGGAGGGAGTTTGAGGGCACGGAGAGCACGTTCTGCTCGTTTAGGTGCGCCCAGGAGGTGTCCTGAGCGTGGCCCGCGGCGGGGATCGGTGCGGCGTGCGCTGAACATACTCTCGATAGGCGGCTCTGACCCGTCCTCCGGCGCCGGCGTCCAGGGGGACATTAGGGTCCTCTCGTCGCTGGGCGCCCACTGCGCCACGGCGATAACGGCGATAACGGCGCAGGGCACGTCGTCATACTCGGCAACGCACCCCCTGCCGGCGCGCGCAATCCGCGACCAGGTCTCCTCGGTCCTGGACGACATGGATCCGGACGCGATAAAGGTCGGCATGCTCCACACTGCCGCGGCAGTCCGCGCCGTGGCCTCTGCGATACGCGGCACGCGCGCCCCGGTCGTCGTGGATCCCGTAATGCGCTCGACTACGGGCGGGACGCTGATGCGCGCCTCGGCCCTCCCGGCGTTCCGGTCAGAGATGCTCCCCCTCGCCGACGCGCTGACGCCAAACCTGGAGGAGGCCGAGGCCGTCTCGGGCCGCCGCGGGCCGGATGCCGCCGCGCGCGCAATCCTTGGCATGGGCTGCGGCGCCGTCGTGGTCACGGGCCTTCAGTGCGGCGGGGGCGTCTGCGACCACGTGTACTCGCCGCGCAGGGCGGTCATACGCGGGGACGCCGCGCGCCACGGGCCGAGCCACGGCGGGGGATGCGCGCACTCGGCGGCCCTCGCGTTTGCGCTGGCCCGCGGCGGGGGGATCCGCGCCGCCGCGCGCATGGCGCGCGCGCTCGCCGAGTCGCACATGGAGGCGTCAGGCAGGCCGGGCCGAGGCATTGCGATAACGGGGACGCGCGACGCGGGGGCGGCCTCGGGCCTCGGGGCCGCCATAGCTGGCCTCTGCGCGGTCCGCGGCGCGCACCTCCTGGTGCCAGAGTGCCAGGTGAACTTTGTCGCCGCGCCGCCCGGCGCGTCGCTGCCTGAAGACATGATTGGCGTCAGGGGGAGGATAGTCCGCGCCGGAGACGGCCTCGCCGTCGCCGGCCGCCTGGAGCGCGGCGCCTCGAGGCACGTGGCGCCGGCACTCGCGGCGATGCGATCAAGGTTTCCCCAGACGGCCTCTTGCGCCAATATCCGCCGCTCTCCCGAGACGCTGCGCGCGATGCGCGCGCTCGGCCTGTCGCTTGCCTCGTACGACCGGTCGCGCGAGCCGCGCGCGAGGGCGCGCCTCGAGGGGACCACGGTGGCGTGGGGCGTGCGGCAGGCGATCGCGCGCCGGAGATCGCCGCCTGACATAGTCCACCACGCCGGCGCGCACGGCAAGGAGCCAATGGCACTCGTCTTTGGGGAGAGCCCCGGAGACGTCCTGCGCAAGGTGGGCCGTATAGCCGCCGCCGTGGCCTCCCAACATAAATTACGGCGCGCTCGCGCGCGCGCGTGAAGGCGGTCATACTTGCCGGCGGCCTGGGGCGGCGCATGGGCCGCCACGCGAGGTCGACGCCAAAGCCGATGCTCCCGCTTGGCGGCAGGCCAGTGCTCGAGCACCTCGTCGGCTGGGCCAGGGGGGCCGGAATGCGGGACATTGTCATCTGCGTGAGCCACCTGCGCGGGGCAATCGAGGGCCACTTTGGGGACGGCTCGGGCCACGGCGTCCGCATCGAGTACGCCGCGACGCCGCGCCCGATGGAGACTGCGGGCCAGCTCTACTCGGCCCGCGCGCTGCTCGACTCGACGTTTGTGTGCATGTACGGCGACTCTGTCTTTGGCCACTCGCTGCGCGCAATGGTCGCGCAGCACGAGCGCACGCGCTCTGTCCTGACGATCGCGACGCGGGCCCACGGCGTGCGCCTGCCGTACGGCGTGATCTCCTCGACGCGCGCGGGCCGTGTGCGCTCGTGGGAGGAAAAGCCCGTGATCGCCTCGGCGGTAAACATTGGCTGCTATGTGGTCGAGCCGCGCTTCCTCTCGCTCATCCCGCCGCGCCGCGCCTCGGGGATGGACAGGGCCGCGAGGCTCGCGATATCGCGCGGCATGCGCGTGGGCGAGTACCGCACGCGCGGCGAGTTTGTCGACATTGGAGACGCCGCGTCGTACGAGGCGGCGCTGCGCAGGCACGGGGGGCGCGCGAGGTGAGCGGCGCGGCAGGGATCACGACGCGGCGCCTGCGCGAGCAGGACCTCGCCTCTGGCTTTCTCGAGTCGCTTGACGCGCTGCGGCCGGCCAGCCACATGGGGCAGGCGGCCGCCTCGCGCGTCCTGGACTCGGTGGCGGCAAACCCAAACCACGTCATACTCGTGGCCGAGCGCGACGGCCGCGTCATCGGGGCCACGACGCTGCTCATCGAGCCAAAGTTCATCCACGACGGGGGCCTCGTGGGGCACATCGAGGACGTCTCCGTGCGCGACGGCGAGCGCGGAGCCGGCGCCGGCAGCGCGCTAGTCAGGGCGGCGATCGAGGAGGCCCGCCGCGCCGGCTGCTACAAGGTGGTCCTAGAGTGCTCCGAGCGCCTCGTGCCGTTCTACGAGCGCCTCGGCCTCAGTCGTCACTCTGTGTCCATGAGGCGTGATCTATGCTAGAGTGCCTCCGGGGCCTCTTGCGCTCGCGCAGGAGCGACGCGCCCACCACAATGACGGGGACGGAGACTGCCGCAAAGACGGCCGGCACGGCCACTACGGCGAACTCGAGGTGCTCGGCGGCGATTCCGCCGACCTGCGTGTGCGCGTACGCCATGCCGGCAAGCATCGCGGCCCCGCCGGCGCAGATCATGGCCCCAATGGCCCTTGACCCGTAGCGCCTCGACATTATGTACGAGACGGCGGCGAGTATGCACGCCGGCGCGACGCCTATGGAGACGAACTGGAGTATCTTTGGCGACGCCTCTATGGGCATGTGCGGGTCTTGCAAAAAGTTGTAAAACACGACAATCTCGGCGGCAAACATCGCAAAGAGCCCCATGCTCGCCGCCGCAATGTACCTCTCTATGCCCATCGCGCTACACTATCCCCACCAGGCGGGCAATCTCCCTCCTGCTAGCCTCCCCCAGCGCCGCCGCGGCGTCCTCGGGCGACGTCGGGTTTAGGTATATCCCGTACCCGTGCTCCAGGCCCGTGACCTTGCCGCTCACGGGGTAGACCTCGACATGCCAGTGTATCTGCTTGCTGTTCTTTTTTTCCGGCGAGAGGTGGAACGCCATGCCAAACGACGCGCCCTTGACGGCCTCGCAGAGGCCGCCCAGCGTCGCGCGCAGCATCAGCGCAAGGTCGCCTATCTCCTTGTTTGTTATCTTTGTGAACGAGGTCGTGTGCTTTTTGGGGCATATCCAGTACTCGTACTCGTGCGCAGGGGCCCACGGGCAGAACGAAAAGTAGCCCTCCGTCTGCAGGACCTGCCTCGGGCCGGAGGACTCTAGCTCGATCGTGTGGCAGAGCGCGCACGCGCCGCTCTCGTTGAATATGCGGTGCGACGTCGCCGACTCTTTCTCGACCACGGGGGGTATCGTCGAGAACGTCGCGATGTCAAGGCGCGGGTACTCGTCCTTCGCCTCGGCCCCGCCGGAATGGCTGCCGTATATCGCCACATACGTGACCCCCTTTTGCGTGTAGAGCCACCGCATGCGGTCCTGCACGGCAATGAGCACGTTTGTCCACTGGTCGACGCTTATCGTCGCGAGCGTCTCCCTGTGGTCCGGCGAGGCGACCACGACATAGTGGTACCCATAGGCCGGCTCGCGATAGTGCGGAAACTCGCCGTACTTGTTCTCGGTGGACGTCGTGACTATGGGCTTGCCGCTCTCAAACACGCGCACGGCCCACCCCCTGATGTACTCGCCCTCGCTGTCCTGCAGGCGCTGGAGCATTCCGTCCTTGGAGACGAGCGCGAGGATCGCCGGATTTGTCATGGCCTCGTTGCCGGGCGCGTAGGGGGACTTTTTCGGGTCCGCCGAGCGCTCCTCCCTCCCCGCCACTATCATGAGGCGCTCGGAGATGTAGTCCTTGCGCATGAAGCCCATCGGGATCCGCCCCGCGCGCGGCGTGTTAAAAGCCTTCATGCCCGCGGCGGCCCCGACGCGGCGGGATCCAGTCAAAACTTATATCCAATCCCCCTGCCCTGTCGGGGCATATGGCGCAGCGGCAGGCGCAGGAGGCCCCAGAGGCCGCGCCCGGGACCAACTGGGCGCGCCGGGAGGAGACCGAGGCCTTTGCGCGCACGGTGAGGCTCTTCAGGCAGGGCCGCTACGACGAGGACAGCTTTCGCAGGTTCCGCCTGCAGCACGGCGCGTACGGCACGCGCATGACGGGGGACTATGCGATGGTCCGCATAAAGGTCCCTGCGGGGCGCATACTGCCCGCGCAGCTGGAGCGCATAGCGCAGCTGTGCGAGCGCTTTTCGATAGGGAGCGCGCACGTCTCGACGCGCGAGAACGTGCAGCTGCACTGGGTCATACTCGAGGACGTCTCGGAGGTCTTTCGCGGCCTCGCCGAGGTGGGCCTCACCTCGCGCGAGGCGTGCGGCAACACGGTCCGCAACGTCATGTGCAGCCCGCTCTCGGGCGTCTGCGCGGGCGAGGCGTTTGACGCGACGCCGTACGCGCTGGCCACGGCAAGGTTCCTCCTGCGCAACCCGCTAAACCAAAACCTCCCGCGCAAGTTCAAGTTCAACTTTACGTGCTGCGAGGAGCACGGGATGGTCCGCATGGTGGATGTCGGCGTCATCCCGCAGGTGCGAAGCGAGGGCGGCGAGGAGAGGCGCGGCTTTAGGGTGTTCCTGGGCGGCGGGCTCGGCAACAGGTCATTTGTGGGCCACGAGCTCGAGGAGTTTACCCCCGAGGAGGACCTCCTCCACACGTCGCTTGCGGTTCTGCGAATATTTGACCGCCTCGGCGACAGGAAAAACCTCGCGCGAAACCGCATGCGCTACCTCGTCAACGACATGGGCTGGGAGGCGTTTAGGTCCCTGGTCCTCAAGGAGCGCGCGATAATGCGCGCGACACAGTCCGTCACGGCTAGCCTTGACGTGGACACCGAGCCCGACAGGGTCGTCCCGCGCGTCCACGTCGCCGAGGAGCGCGCGCAGGCCGCGCCTGACGGGTACGCCAGGTGGCTGCGGACGTGCACGTTTGCGCAAAAGCAGGAGGGCTATCGGTCGGTCTTTGTCGCGCTGGAGGCCGGCGACATCACCGCAAGCCAGCTGCGCTCGCTGGCGCGGATATGCCGAGCGCACTCTGGCGAGGGTCTCGCGAGGATGGGGTTTACGCAAAACGTCGCCCTGCGCCACGTCCGCGAGGACGGCCTGGCGGCCCTCTATGCCGACCTGCTCGAGGCGGGCCTCGCCAGGCCGGGGGCGCTCACGATGGCGGCCCCGATCGGGTGCTCGGGGACGACGTCGTGCAACCTTGCCCTGACCAACTCGCACAGGCTCGCAAAGGAGCTGCAGCGCAAGTTCACCGAGCTCGGCCTGGACGACGACGACGCGCTGCGCGGCTCGTCGATAAAGATCAGCGGCTGCCCAAACTCGTGCGGCCAGCACGGAATCGCCACGGTGGGCCTCTATGGCGGGGGCGCGCGCTCGGGCAAGTCAATGTACCCCGTGTACCAGATGTCCCTGGGCGGCCGCTCTGACGGCGAGACGATGCTCGGCGTGACGTGCATGCGCGTGCCGGCAAAGCGCGCAATCCAGGCGATCCTCGAGCTCATCGAGATGTACCGCTCTGACCGCCAGGAGGGCGACTCGTTTCGCGACTGGATACACAAGATTGTCTCTGGCGTCTCGGCGACGCGGTTTAGGTCCGTCCAGGACGTGCGCTCTGCCCTCTCGCACCTCGCCGAGGCCCCCTCGCCGGGCGACGACGCGGACTTTTTCAGCGACTATGGCAGCGACGGCGGCTACCACGCAAAGACCGGCAGGGGCGAGTGCGCGGCATGAGCGGCGCCGCTAGCGGCGTCCTGGCCAGCGCCGAGGGCCTCTCCTCGGAGCTGCGCGATGGCGCGACGCGCGTGGTCGACGTGAGAAAGCCCGAAGAGTACGCGCGGGGGCACATACCCTCGGCGGTCAACCTGCCGCTCTCCGAGCTCCTCGCCGACGACGGCGACGCCTCCGTCGCGGGCCTTGCGGCGCGCGCGGGGATTGGGGACTCTACGCGCGTCGTGGCATACGACGACACGTTCGGCGCGCTCGCCTCGCGCCTCGTGTGGTCGCTGGAGCACATTGGCCACGGAGACGTCTCGCTGCTGGACACGACATACTCGCAGTGGGTCTCGCGCGGCCTCGAGACCTCGACGGACGAGCCGGCCGTCGAGCGCGCCACGCACTCGGTGAGCCCGAGGCCGGCCATACTCGCCACGGCGGGGTACCTCGAGGAGGCCGCCTCGCGCGAGGGCGCGGTCCTCATCGACAACAGGGAGCGCCTCAACTACCTCGAGAGCCACATACCCGGCGCGATCAACATACCATACCGCACGCTCGGAGACGACGCGCGCGTCCTGCGCCCCGCCGCCGAGATTGCTCGCATCCTGGAGAACCGGGGCGTGCGCCCCGACTCGGAGGCGATCACCTACTGTGGCAGCGTCGGGACGCTCTCTGGCCTTGCCTACTGCGCGCTGCGCTCGGCGGGAATGCAGAGCGTGCGCCTGTACGTCCGGTCGTTTCGCGAGTGGAAGGGCCTCAAAAAGCCGCTAGAGGCGCAGGCCGACGCCAACTATTGGGACCTGTCCGCCGAGTAGGGCGCGGCGCTATGCGGCGCCGCGGAGATCCTTTGTGACCGACGCCTCTATGTTCTCAAAGAGCGTGATCATCTTTTTCTTGTTGTCGCGCAAAAAGTCTCCCGACCCGTCAGACAGCCTGACCTTCCAGAGGCGGATCTCGCGGTGCTCCTCCAAAAAGTTCTCAATCATGTGCTCGCCGCACTTTTTTGGGTCGATAAACTGCTCAAAGTTCTCCAGCGTCGCGCCGACGTTCTCCTCGCCAATGCTCACCTTCACGTCCTGTATAGCGCTGCTCAGCCTCTTTAGCCCGCCAACGCCCCTTGCCTGAGACTTTCTGACGCCAAAGAGGCCCCTCTTTACGGGCGGCAGCCTCTTCGCGACGGTCTCGGCAAGGTCGTATGTGGGTATCTTGTGGAAGCCGTCCCTCCTCTCGTGCACGGTGATGAGGCCCTTTTGCATCAGGCTGCGCAGCGCCTCCTCTGCGTCGGCCCTGTCAAGGAACGTCGTCCACACTATGGCGCCTATCGTGTGGTACCCCTGCCTGACTGACTCTAGCACGACGACCTCTATTATCCTCTTGAACCCGTCCTCTATCCTGACGTTCCTAAAGTCGCGGTCCTTGACGGCGCGCCGCGCGTTCTTGACGTCGATCTCTATGGAGCGCTTGAGGGCCTCGATCGCCTCGGGAACCCTGCCGAGGAGCGAGAGGTAGCACGCCTTGTTGTACCTCGCCATCCCAAACTTTGGGTCAGAGTCCACCGCCTTTTCCACGCTGTCAAGCGCGCGCGCATAGTTTTTCTGCCCATAGTGTATGAGGGACTTGAGGTTCCACGCCTCGGCGTTTGCCACGTCGATGTCAAGGACCCTGTCGTACACGCGCATGGCCTCGGCGTGGTCGTCCATGTGAAACCTCGCATATCCCAGCTTGAGCAGGGCCTCGACGCTGTCGGGCTCGACGGCGAGCGCCCGCTCAAAGTGCGCCACGGCCTCGTCGAGCCTGTCGTCGGCCATGCAGTTTATGCCCTTTTTGAGGTGCTTTTGGAGCTGATAGTCGGGCCTCGCCAGGCCGTCGTCCCCGCGGC
>RHFA01000181.1 GCA_003724275.1 Thaumarchaeota archaeon S13 | reverse complement strand
GGTGGACCATAAACCTGTCCATGCGGCCGCGCGGCGGCTAGGGGGGCAATTAAGGTTTATATCCGCACTCGCGGCGCCGCGCGCGCGTTGGCACAGGTGAAGACCGTGAGCGACGTGAGGAACGAGTTCCTCGGCAGGCGCGAGCTCGTCTGCGACTTTGAGGACGCCGCCGGCAGGCTGCGCAGGCCAGAGGCCGTCGAGGCCGTGAGGGCCGAGCACGGCCTCGAGGGCGGCCTCGTCGTGCCCGTCAGGCTCCAAAACCACGTCGGCCGCACGCACGTGACTGGGACGTTCTTTGTCTACGAGGACGAGGCCGCAGCAAAGGCCCACATCGACCCCTCGATCATGGCGCGCATTGAAAAGTCGCTGGCCACAAAGGAGGAGCCCGCCGCAGAAGAGGCCGAGGCCGGCGAGGCGAAGGGCGCAAGTGACGGCGGGGCCGAGGCCGGCGAGGCGAAGGGCGCAAGTGACGGCGGGGCCGAGGCCGGCGAGGCGAAGGGCGGCGAGTGATGGCCGGCAAGAAGGGCCACAGCCCAAAGATACACACGTACTACAAGATCGAGTCCGACAAGGCTACCAGGCTAAAAAAGGTCTGCTCGCGCTGCGGCAAGGGCGTCTTTATGTCCGAGCACAAGGGCCGCCACACGTGCGGCAAGTGCGGCCTAACCGAGTTTGCTCAATAGCGGCGCGCAGCGCGGCTGCCCCGCGCGACAATCTCCCCGACCCTCTCTAGCAGCTCGGGGTCAAAGCGTATCTTTGATATGGACTCGGCAGGAACGCGCAGCGTGTTCGAGTCGAGGGCCACGCGCGTTGAGGGCAGGCCGCGCGCGAGCCAGAGAGACGTGACCTTTTTCTCCAGTCGCTCGTCGACAAAGCCCTCCGGGAACCTTTTTGTGATGTGCGCGAGGAGCGTGCGGTCGCGAAACGCCGCGCGCGCGTCGATCAGGCGCGCCGAGTCCGAGTATGCGCCCTCAAAGAGGCTTCCAGAGACCTCGTCGGAGACGATGTCCATCTCCGAGAGGCGCCTGACGAGCTCGAGATAGTGGAGAAACTCGTGCGCGAGGATTGCGTGTATGGTGCCCTTGAGTCCATAGGCCACAAGCGGCGCGCAGACCTGTATGACGACGCGCAGCGCGCTGTCTACCACCAGGGGAACCGTGCGCGCGTACAGTATGCCATACGCGTGCGCTCCCCCCTGGGCCGCAAGGACGATCGAGGGCTCCACATAGGCCACTGGGTACGCAATGCCCGAGGCCCTCTCTATGCGGTCAATGCCCGAGACCGCGAGGCCAAACCGCGACTCCACCAGCTCCGCGACGTTGCCGGGGATCGTCCCTGACGCGGCGGCCTCGCGGACCCTCGCTAGCGGGTCCAACGCGGCGCGGCCGGCGGGCGGGCGCGTAAAAACCTTGGGCCGCGCGCGGGGATTCGAGTGCCCCGGCTAGGGCGCCGGGGCGGGGTGCTCGCGCTCGTACTCGGCTATCCTGTCCTCGCGCTCTAGCGTGAGGGCGATCTCGTCGAGGCCCTCGAGGAGCATCCGCCTCGCGTGGTCGCCAATCTCAAAGTCCCACGACGCCGACTCTGAGGGAACCGAGACGCGCCTGGCCACGAGGTCCACGCGCACGGGCGCCGCCGTGCGCACGAGCCTCTCGACTGCGGCGCCCGGCAGCGCGACTGGCAGGAGGCCGCTCTTTATGCAGTTGCTCGCGAAAATGTCGGCAAACGAGGGCGCGATGACGGCCCCAAACCCGTGGTCCATGAGGGCCCACACGGCGTGCTCGCGGCTCGAGCCGCACCCAAAGTTCTCCCCCGTGACGAGTATGCGCGATCCCGCATACCGCGCGTCGTTGAGCGGGAACGACGCCACGGGCGTCACGCCGTCCTCGCCATAGCGCCACCCGTGAAACAGGTGCCTGCCAAACCCCGACCGCTGCACGAGCCGCAGGAACTGCTTTGGGACTATCTGGTCCGTGTCGACGTTGATCCTCGGTAGCGGCGTGATGACGCTCTCGATGGCCTCAAACGGCCTCAGCGAGCTCCCACCCCCTCACGTCTACCAGGTGGCCGGCGATCGCCGCCGCGGCTGCCATCACGGGGCTCATCAGGTGCGTGCGCCCGCGCGCTCCCTGCCTCCCCTCAAAGTTTCGGTTTGACGTGCTCGCGCAGCGCTCGCCGGGGCCCAGCACGTCCTCGTTCATCCCGAGGCACATGCTGCACCCCGACTCGCGCCACTCAAAGCCAGCCCCCACAAAGTCCCTGTCGAGGCCCTCGGCCTCTGCAAGCCTCTTGACCTCCTGCGAGCCGGGCACGACCATCGCGCGCACGCCGTCGGCGACCCTGCGGCCGCGCACGGCCGCGGCGGCCTCGCGCAGGTCGCCTAGGCGCGCGTTCGTGCAAGAGCCCACAAAGACCCTGTCTGGCCGCACGTCCTCCATGGGCGTGCCGGCCTCGAGGCCGATGTACTCTAGGGCACGCTCGGCGGCGGCCCGCCTCGACTCGTCGCCTCGCGAAAACTCTGCTGGCGTCGGGATTGCCTCGGTGATGTCGCACGTCATGCCGGGATCCGTCCCCCAGCTCACCTGCGGGGCAATCCTCGAGACGTCTATGGCGTGCTCCCTGTCGCGCTCGGCGCCGGCGTCGGTGAACAGCGTCTCGCGCCACGACTCCACGAGGGCGTCGATGTTGCGCGGCGTGCGCGGCCTGTCGCGCACGTGCGCAAAGGTCTTTTCGTCGGGCGCGACCATGCCGGCGCGCGCGCCGGCCTCGATCGACATGTTGCACACCGTCATGCGCCCCTCCATGGACATTTCGGATATCGCGCTGCCCGCGTACTCTATGGCCGCCCCGCGCGCGCCGGCCGGCCCAATCTCGCGTATGACCGAGAGTATCGCGTCCTTTGGGGTTATGGCGCGCGAGGAGCCAAGCGAACCGTCCATGCGCACCAGCATCTCCTCGGGGCGCTCGAGCCAGAGTGCCTGCGTCGCCAGGACATGCTCTACCTCGCTTGTCCCTATGCCCATCGCCAGCGCGCCAAACGCGCCGTGCGTCGCCGTGTGGCTGTCGCCGCACACAATGGTAGAGCCCGGCAGCGTGAGTCCCAGCTCTGGGCCTATCACATGGACGATCCCCTGGCTTGCGCTGCCCATCCCGTGGAGCTCTATGCCAAACTCGGCGCAGTTGCGCTCTAGCGCGCGCATCTGCGCGGCCGACGTGTCATCGGCCATTGGCAGCGAGCGGTCCCCCGTCGGGACGTTGTGGTCCATCGTCGCAGTCGTCAGGCCGGGCCGGCGCACGCGCCTGCCGGACTGGCGCAGGCCCTCAAAGGCCTGCGGCGAGGTCACCTCGTGGACCAGGTGCCTGTCTATGTACAGGAGCGCCGCGCCGTCATCGCGCGTGTCCACGGTGTGCGCGTCCCAGACCTTGCCAAAGAGCGTCCTCGGCGCGCCGTCCCCCGTCATTCCGGCACCCTGTACCTAAAGAGGCCCCCCGCCTCGATAATCCCCGATATTATCTCCGGGACCGGCGCGATCTCGTGCTCCTCGCCGCGCGTCAGGTTTCGCACGCGGCGCGCGGCCATGTCGACTTCGAGCTCGTCGCCGTCGGATATCGACTCGTATGCCTCCTGGCCCACCTCTACTGGCAGCAGGTAGGCCCCGTCGACGCAGTTGCGGTAGAATATCCTCGCAAACGACGGCGCGAGGACCGCCCTCACTCCGCAGCCGGCAAGCGCTATGGGGGCGTGCTCGCGGCTAGAGCCGCAGCCAAAGTTCCTGCCCGCGACGAGAATGCTGCGCCCCTCCATGCGCGAGTGAAAGTCCGGGTCAATCCCCTCCATTGCGTGCCTGGCAAGCTCGGCGTGGTCGTGGACCTTGAGGTAGGTGCCAGGTATGATGACGTCCGTGTCAATGTTGTCGCGCTCGTACTTTGTCGCCACTCCCCTCATTGCAGGTCCCTCGGGTCCGTCAGCCTCCCCGTTACCGCCGACGCGGCGACGACCATTGGCGAGGCGAGGTACGTCTGCGACTCTACGTGGCCCATGCGGCCCGGAAAGTTGCGGTTCGTCGCGCTCACGCACACCTCGCCCTTGCCCAGCACGCCCATGTGCGCGCCGCAGCACGCGCCGCACGTCGGCGGGCCGATCACGGCGCCGGCGTCAAGAAACACCTGGATCAGGCCGCGCGCCAGGGCCCTCTTGTATATCGAGATCGCGGCCGGGACCACCTCTGTCCTTATCTTGACCGTGCGGCCCTTTAGCACGCGCGCGGCAGACTCGAGATCCTCCATCTTTGCGCCCGTGCATGATCCCAGGTACGCCTTGTCCAGCTCGACTGCCGGCGCGTCGCGCACCACCGAGACGTTCTGCGGCGAGAACGGCTTTGCGACGAGCGGCTCGATTTCAGACGCGTCGTACTCGAGGACCTCGGAGAATCCCGACTCGTCGGCGCGCCTGATCGCCTCAGACGTCCCGCACCTCGCGGCGGCCTGCGGCGCGCCGTGCGCTGCGAGGTACTCGCCGACCTTTTGGTCCGCCTCTATGATCCCGTTCTTGGCGCCGGCCTCTGTCGTCATGTTTGTGAGCGTGAGGCGGTCCTCGACTGACATTGCCGCGACGGCCTCGCCGCCAAACTGCATCGCGCGGTACGCCGCGCCGTCGGTCCCGATGTCGCCGATGATCCGCAGTATGACGTCCTTTGCCATCGCATGCGGCGGCAGGCGCCCGTCGATGCGCAAATAGATCGCCTCGGGCACGCGGAACCATATGCGGCCGTTGAGTATGACATAGGCCATGTCCGTGTGGCCCAGGCCGCACGCGAACGCGCCGAGCGCGCCGGTCGTGTTTGTGTGCGAGTCGCCGCCGACATAGACGTCTCCGGGCATGACCATGGCCTCCTCGTGCGATATCGTGTGGCAGATGCCGTGCTGGCCCAGGCCGTACTTGAAGTGGCGCCGTATGCCGTGGCGGGCCGTAAACTCGGAGAGGCGGGCCGTGTTCTCGGCCGACGCCTTTTCGGCCGACGGCACAAAGTGGTCCTCGGCTACCCATATGCGGCTCGCGTCCCAGACGCGGCCCGTCTCGATGCCCTCGGCGGCGAGGCGCTCGAGGACCTTTATGACGCCGGGGCCGGAGACGTCGTGCAGCATGGCGCTGTCGACGCCGGCAAACACGACATCGCCGGGCGACACCGAGTCCCTCCCCGAGGCGCGGGCCAGTATCCTCTCGGTCGCGTTCATGGCCGGCCGCGGGGGGCAGTCGGGATAAAACGGTTTCGCGCCAACGGCCGGCCGGGGACGGTCCAATTAAATAGCGAGGTGTCCGGGGCGGCCCCGAAATGGGCGACCTTGCGGGCAAGACCGCGCTCATAACGGGCAGCGGGACGGGCATCGGCCTCGCCATAGCGAAGGGCATGGCCGGCCGCGGCGCTAGCGTGGTAATACTCGGGAGGCGCCGCGAGCCCCTCGAGGCCGCCGCGCGCGAGCTAGAGGCGATCGCCGCCGGCGCCGGCGACGGCGGCAGGGTCAGGATGTTCCCCGGCGTCGATGTCGCCGACGCCGGCGCCGTCACGGCCATGTTTGGCGAGCTAGAGCGCGACGGGGCCACCGTGGACATTCTCGTCAACAACGCCGGAGTGTCCGGGCCGGTCACGTGCTTTGCAAACGCCTCAGAGGGGGATTTCGAGTCCGCCGTGGCCATACACCTGACTGGCACGTTCTGGACATCTGCGCAGGCGCTCAGGGTCATGCGCAAGGGGGGGATTATCGTCACCATAACGACCTTTTTTGCCGAAGAGAGGCCTCTCGAGCAGAGGCCGTACAGGTTTAGGACGCCGTACACGGCAGCGCAGGGCGCAAAGAACCGCCTCGCCGAGGCGCTCTCCGTCGAGCTCGTCGACAGTGGCATCGTCTCCGTGGCGACAAACCCCGGCCCCGTCCACTCTGACCGCATATACAAGACGGTCTATCCAAAGGCCGCCGCAGAGTTTATGCGCGTGGGCGGCTTTGGCGAGATGTCCCCGCGTGACGTAGAGCGCGCGTGCGCCATACTCCTGCCGGCCCTCGGCGAGGGCGACGAGGCGGCCTCGGCGGCGGCGCAAAAGGCCGCAGGCGAGGTAGGCGGGGACGCGGCGGCAATGTCGTCGCTACTGCAAAAGGTCTCGCACGTCGCCGAAAAGATACAGAAAAACACCGCCGGCATGATAGCCGACGGCCAGTTTCTCTCGCAGGACCAGGTCGCCCTCACCGTCATGGCGCTCTGCGAGCCGCGCCTCGCCGCGACGATCAACGGCAAGGTCATACCAGGCGACAGGGTCTTTTACCCCGTCAGGCCGCATGTGGCCGGGCCCGCGCCGCGAGGCCCGTGCGGGGGCCTGGGCGGCAAGGCCGTCGTCATCGTCGTCGGGGCCGCCGACGAGGGCGGCTGCGCGGCGGCCGCGGCGCTGGGCAGGCGCGCAGAGGAGCGCGGCGGCAAGGCAGTCATGGTAATTGACGCAGGCGTGCCTGAGGGCCTGCGGTCCGGCCTAGAGGCGTTCCACTCGCACGTTGCGGACACGAAAAAGGCCGAGGAGATTGCGCGCTGGCTCGCCGCGGCGTCCTCGATGGCCGGCGGCATCGCCGGCGTGGCCCACGTCACCGGCGCCGTGCCGGCCGGCACGCGCCTCTGCTCGCTTGACAGGGAGGGCTGGGACGCCCTCGTCGAGAGGTTTCTCTGCGGGCCGGCCCGCACCGCGCGCGCGGCGATGGAGGCCATGGTTCCCGGAGGCGGGGCCGACCCGCGCCTCTACAGGGGCGCCGGCGGGGCCGTTATCATCGTCGGCCCGCCGCTGCCGTCAGGCAAGAGGCCCCCGAGGGACGAGGTCGCGCGTGCCGAGGTCTTTCGCGGCGCGCTGCGGCCGCTTGCGGCCACGGCAAACCAGGAGCTCGCCGACGTGCTAGGGTCGAAAATGAGGCTCCTCCTGGCCCTGCCCGGCTCGGCAGGCGGGGCAGAGCCAGACCACTCTAGGGTTGCTGACGTCCTAGACCACGCGCTCTCTGGCGGCGCGGCGGCCTCCTCGGAGGTCATATTTTGCACCGACGAGGCGCGCGCCTAGGCCTCGGCGACAGAGTCGGCGGCAAGCTTGGCGGCGGCGACTCCCATGACGGCGGCGACGAGGACGCGCAGGCGCCCCTCTTGCGCGCGCGCCGAGAGGCGCGCTCCGGCATAGCCGCCGGCCATGGCTCCGGACATTAGCAGCAGGGCCTGCCAATAGTCGGGGTGGCCCAGGGTCGCATGCGAGAGCACGCCGGCCAGCGAGACGGGGACGAGTATGGCCTGCGAGGTGGCGACGGACTCGCGCATTGTCAGGCCCATAATCCCCAGCAGCAGCGGGACATAGATAATGCCGCCCCCTATGCCAAAAAAGCTCGACAAGACCCCGGCAAAAAAGCTCGCCGCCGCGGCAAGGAGGGCCATGCCGGTGGCGGGACGCGCCGCGCCCCCGGTGGCTCGCCGGCGGACTAGCATGTGGATGACACACGCGGCAAGGAGGACGGCGAGCAGCGCCTTGAAGGCCGCCGGCATGACCGCGCCGGAGGCCAGCGCGCCCAGGACCGTCCCCGGGACCGCCGCGGCGGCCAGGCGGACGAGTGCGCTCGTGCGGACCCTGCGCTGCCTCCAGTACGAGACCGTCGAGGCCGCCGCGTTGCCCAGCGAGACGAACAGGCTGGCCGCAGCCGCGGCGGCCGGCGCAAACCCCGACGAGACGAGGACCGGCGTGGCGATTAGGCCTCCCAGGGGAACCAGCCAGAGGTCTGCCTCCATGCGCGCGGCGCGGGCGGGCGCTTTTGATAAGCCTTCTCCGGGGTTTGCGGCCATGCGTTAAATACGACCAGATCACGGCGCCGCTACCGTGGACGACCCCGAGATTGCTGAGATTATACGCAAAAAGGTGTGCAAGATGGTCGAGGAGGCCTCGAGTCCCGCCGCCGGTGCGCGCGTCGCAGAGCTCGACATGGCCTCCTTTGGCACCGCGATTGCAGGATCCCTGCCGGTAATCGTCGACTTTTGGGCAGAGTGGTGCGGCCCGTGCAGGTCGATGCACCCCATCGTCGAGGCAGCCGCCTCCGAGCTCGCAGGGCGTGTCAGGTTTGCGCGCATCAACGTCGACACATGCGTGCCCATAGCGCAGAGGTATGGGATCCAGTCAATACCTACGTTTGTCGCCTTTGCTCAGGGCCGCGAGGCCGCGCGTGCCGTGGGCACCATAGGGGCTGCCGGTCTGCGTGCGTTAGCTGCGCGCGTGGCTCCTTAGTCGTTTAAGTTATAAATCATTTTCTTTTACACAAAACACATGAGTTATGCTCTTTATTCCGTCATTAATTGTGAGCTCGATTTTTTGTCCAGTTTGTGTATTTTGGGTGTTTTTCAAATATTGTTATCAATGTAGCGAAACATTCATTCGCCACACAAAGCACATCGTTTAGATCTTGGATGCTATAGAATACTGGTGGCTCATAGTTTCCAGAAGCTCCATTTCTAGATATGACGTTCACGTTGTGGGCCAGGTTGTTCCTGACCTTGCGGATTTTTTGCAGTGAGGCATTAACATCTGGACGGTCAATGCGTTTTTTAATTATAGCATAGCGAGCTGCGGGTGGAACGCTGTGCAGATCCCTCAAAATTTTTTCGCGTCGCTTGCCCGTCATGTCATTATCTGATCTTACTTTCATAGATGCGACATATGCCAGTATTTCCTGGTCTATGCGACTGACACAAAGTACTATGCCCATGACCGCCTCAAGCGCCATATACCGTCCATAGTCATAGCCCGTTCCGCCTGCTCGCTCTTGCTTAGTTCCGTTGGCTTCAGTCAAAGCACTACGTCCATCGATGATTCTGCATGCAGATAAGGTTTTTGGATCACAGGGCACAGTTCGAGGTGGCTAAAATGCGGCCTTGGGGTCAAACAGGCGGCGCAAACTAAGTAAAGTATATAACGCCTAGCCGCTGCGTGTGCCGCAATGACTAGGCCAAAAAACAGGCACTCGGTGGCACGGCGCGAAAGGCGCCCCCCGGGCACTCGGGCAACTAGCAACAGGAGGGCAGCTTGTGTTGTGGGACTATTGGCTTAACGAGGCGCACGGGGAATGCGAGGGGGGATGCGCGTCCCCGCTCCACGGGATCTATGAGTCCTATATGGCCGAGCCGCGGGAGCGCAGCTCCCCAACCAAGGCCGAAAAGGCGCTCGTTCACCTGTTCGAGCTTCGCGTGGCCCTGGATTTTGCCCTGGAGGACGTGATAAACCTCTCCACTGGCACGTCTGATGAGGACCACTACCTGGCAAAGTCAGGCCTGCAGTACATGGCTCTTGAGTTCCACAAGTTCAACAAGATGCATGACTACCTGATGAGCCAGCTAGGAGAGGGGCGCCGCGCCGCAATGGCGCACCTCATGCCGATTTCTGAGAGGATACGGGAGATTTCCAGGGACATGCCAGACTTGAGGAACGACGTCGTTCATCCTGGCAGCGGGCTGTTTGGTGTCGCGAGCCTTCTGGGCTCCAACAGTCACGCCGCGGGCCTAGTTCCAGAAAACTCGTACCTGTCATGCGCAAACCTCGTCAACACGTTCATTGACGGCCTCATGCACGCAATCCCGGAGGAATTCCGCTCGGCGCTCTCAAAGCTCCCGCCCAACGCAGCCTCCATGAAGCTCTATGACTTTCGCAGTTTTCCCGACCAGGTGTCCAGGTACAAGGAGCAAAACCCCGTACACTGCATTGCCCTAGACAGCATGGGGGACGCCGCGATTCCAATCGCGTCGGAGCTCATACGCCTCCGGTGGGCATTTCAGGCAACCGTCGAGATATACAGGCACACCAACAACCTCCAGACCATACCTCATGGCATGTCCAGGCTTTGGGGCGAGCTAGAGCGCCAGCGCCTTCTCCTCTACGTGAGGCACGTGGTGATAGAGCTCTACATACTGCTTGATCTGTGCGACAGGATGCACAAGGGCGGCCTCGACCTCTCCGGGGACGCCACAATCGGCGAGCTCTGCAAGCACAGGGGCGAGATCACCAGGCTGCGGACCCTGGCGGCGCGCTGGGACGCGGAAGGCGAGTATTCGCCGTTCCCGGTTGAGATCGAGAGGGGGATTGGCCATGAGCGCCTGCTGCTGCTGGCATCCGTGGCCTCCGAATGGGCGCGAATAAACGCCAACCACTACCAGAAAATATGCGATGACGGCGCACAGATACCAGACCTGCCCGACATGGACCGCCGCCTCGACTTTGTGGAGGCCGAGCGGGAGGCCGCGCTGTACAGGATCAGGGCACCTAGTAGGCGTACGCGGGGTCGCGCGAGCGCTGCGCGGCGACTATCTCGTTGAGCGTGGAAATCTCGTCGCTGGACAGCCGGTGGGCAAACACGGCGAGGAGCTTTTTTGCCTCCGGCGAGGTCGGCAGCGCATAGTATGACGTGCCCTCTATGAGCTGGCGGCCGATCGTCACGCCGTTGACCGAGCACGCGACCTCCTCGCCGGCCCTAGCCGAGTCGACGGGCTTTTTGTCTCGCTGCAGCTGGTGTATCGTCCCCACGCGCCTCCCCGTCGGGTCCATGAACTGGACCTTTTGGCGCAGCGTGCCCACCTCGACGCGAACGCCAAAGACGGCCGGCCCGCTGTTGCGAAACGCGCAGCCCTCCATGAACGTAAACCTTGACACGGGCGTCATCTCGGAGAATATCGCGTCCTCTATGTGCGCCGAGTCCTCGCCCACCCAGCGCGTGTACGAGTCGACGAGGTCGTATATCACGCGGTTGTCAAATATGCGCACGTGGTGCGCGTCGGCCTCCTCGCGCGCGTCGGGCAGTACCCTGACGTTGAACGCGAGTATAACGCCGAGGTGCCTGTTGCGCTCCTTTGTCGCGCGGGCCTCGGCGATGTCGCGCTTTGTGACTGCGCCAATGTCGGCCTTTGAGATCGCCGTGCCGCCCGTGGAGACCATCTCCGTAAGGGCCTCTAGTGACCCTATCGTGTCGCACTTGACAATGATGCCCGTCGTCGCCGTGTCTATGAACACCGAGCCGATCTCCGAGTCGATCGCGGCCCTGTGGCGCTCGACTCCGGCGGGGTTGGGATCCACGTACAGCGTGCTGCCCGGCAGCACGCCGGCGAGGCCGGGCGAGGCGATCTTTACGCCCGCGGCCGCGTCGACGCTCTCCACTGGCATAAACCTGTCGCGCGGGTCGCGCATCTCGTCGAGCGGGCGCGGCAGCAGTATCGCGCGCGGGCGCGTCGATATCGCGCCGCCGCGCGTGGCGACTGTGACCGTGTCGCCCATGGACAGCGAGCCGTCGACGAGTATGACGTTGGCCGTCTCGCCGAGGCCCGGCTCGTCGTTCACCTCGAGGACAATCCCGCGCGGCTCCTTTGAGGACTGGTCGAGGCGGTCCTTGAGGTACTGCTGCGTCAGCCCCACGAGGACCGTGAGGAGCTCGGGTATGCCGACACGCGTGCGCGCGGACACGGGCACGATGGCGACCTGCCTCTTAAAGTCGCCCACGCGCCAAAACGCCTCGGACTCGTAGCCGAGGACAGAGAGCGAGCCCACGACTGCGTATATCTTTTCGTCGAGGGCCGCGCGCATCGAGTCGCCCTGCTCCTTGAGGGCCTCCGTTATCGACCCCGTGGCCGTCTTGCGCCACCCCCCCAGCGCGTCGACCTTGTTGAGCGCGACGACAAAGGGCACGCGCCTCTTGCGCAAAATGTCGAGGCTCTCGTTGGTCTGCATCTGGAACCCCCTGTTGGCGTCGACCACAAGTATGGCAATGTCGGCCGCCGAGCCGCCGCGCGTGCGAAGGTTGCGAAACACCTCGTGGCCGGGCGTGTCTATGACGAGTATGCCCGGCACGCGAAACTCGGAGGTCTCTAGCCTGTCATAGAGCCTGCCGCACGACTCGCGCAGCGTCTGCGCCGGCAAAAAGCTCGCGCCGATATGCTGCGTAATCCCGCCGGCCTCGCGGCCCTGCACGCCCGTGCCGCGTATCGTGTCAAGCAGGGACGTCTTGCCCGAGTCTACGTGGCCCAGGACCGCCACGATTGGCTGCCGAACGCGCATCGCCGATCACGTAAACACCACGCGTGACTCCCGCTCAAAGCTCGGCTCCGAGTCCGAGGCGTGTATAATGTTGTCCGTAAACCCGAGGCCATAGTCGCCCCTGATCGAGCCGGGCGATGCCTCTGACGACTTTGTCGCGCCGACCATGAGGCGAACCGCGGCTATCGCGTCGTTTCCCTCTAGGATCGCGGCGACGACAGGGCCGGACGTCACAAACGACACGAGCTCGCCAAAGAACGGCTTTGAGCTGTGAGGCGAGTAGAACTCTTTTGCCTGGTCTGCGCCGAGCGTGAGCATCCTGAGGTCCGCGACTGCAAACCCCTTTTGCTCAAAGCGCGAGAGGATCGCGCCGACTAGGCCGCGCCTGACGCCGTCGGGCTTTATGACGATGAGCGTGCGCGTCGCGCTCAACTTCGGCGTATGCCCCCCTTGACGTACTTTTTGGTCCACTTGAGGCGGCGCGGGTCGCGCTTGAGCACGAGCATGTTCTTGCGGCACTTTGAGGAGCACATCCAGATGACAGTCCCGTCATTCTTGACCAGCATTGTCCCCGACCCCTTTGCGACCGGGCGGGCGCAAAAGCTGCACGGCTTTACGAGTAGGCTCACTCACCGCACCTACCTTATCTTTTTTGCCTCGCGTTCCGTCTCGCGGAGCATCAGCGTGTCGCCCATCCGGACCGACCCCTTTATGTTGCGCGTCAGTATGCGGCCCTGGTCGCCGCCGGAGAGTATCTTTACGCGAACCTGTATGACCTCACCGGCGATCCCCGTCCTGCCGACGATCTGTATGACCTCGGCCGGCGTTATCGCCTCGGACGTCTCGGCCGCGGGGCTCATTTGTCCCCGCCGCCGCCCCCGCGTATGTCCGAGATCGACTGGATGACCTGCTCGACTATCTGCTTTGACTCGCCTGGATCCACGATTGCCGCCGCGGCGGCGATAATGTCAATCCCGAGGGCCTTGCCGAGGTCCTGCTTTGAGGGGACAAAGGCATAGTTGACCCCCTGCTCGTCGCAGAGTATGGGCAGGTGCGCGACGACCTCTGGGGGCTCGACGTCCTCGGCGACGATGACGAGCTTGCTCTGGCCGCGCTCTATGGCCTTTGTGACCTCGTTGGTCCCCTTTTTGACCTTGCCCGTCTGCGCCGAGGCCTTGACGGCCTCGAGTATGGGGCTCACGAGGTTTGAGGGCGTCTCAAACTTGACATAGTATGATTTTGCCATATCGCTGTCCTCTCTGCGCGCGCGGCCCCCCGCAAGGGGTTAAAAGTGTTGGCGAGGTGGCCGGCGCCGGGCGCCCCCTGGGCATGGGGCCACGGGGGGCCGC
>RHFA01000144.1 GCA_003724275.1 Thaumarchaeota archaeon S13 | reverse complement strand
CACGTATGTCCGCGACGCGCTAGAGGAGCTCGGCGGCACGGCGCCTGGCGCGCGCGTGGCCCTTGACGCCGGCGGGGGCGCGGCGGCGCGCACGGCGCGCGACGTGCTCGAGGGCGCCGGCTGCGACGTGATCGAGGTGAGGTCCACGCGCGGCCCGGACCCGACGTCCGAGGGGCTCGGCGAGCTTGCCGCCGCAAGCGAGTCGTGCGACGTCGGCGTCGCGCTTGACCTTGACGGGGACCGCGCCGTGATCGCGCGGCGCGGGACGCGATGCGCGCCAGACGCGACGCTTGCCGCCGGCGTGGCCTGGGCGATCGCGCGCGGGTCAAGGGACGTCGCGGCAAGCGAGGACACGAGCATGGCAGTCAACGCAATCGCAAAAGAGGCCGGCGCCAGGGTGAGGACCACGATGGTGGGCGAGGCCAACGTCGTCGACGCGCTCGAGGGGACCCCGTGCGCCATTGGCGGCGAGGGAAGCAGCGCGGGCCTGGTCCATCCGGGGTTTAACCTGTGCCGCGACGGGATTGTCGCCGCCGCCATCGCGGCCTCGATGGCAGTCGACGGGACGCTCGACGGGCCGCTCCGCGCAGTCTCGGGCCTGCACCGCATAAGGGAAAAGGTGGCCGCGCCCGCCGCGCAGCACGGCCGGATCGTCGAGGCAGTCGGCGAGGGGATGCGCGGCGAGTTCTCCGAGAATGTCGGCATTGGCGGGTTCAAGGGGACTGACGGCGAGTCGACGTGGCTGCTCGTAAGGGGGTCAAACACGGAGGACGCCGTGAGGGTGTCCGTAGAGTCAGACGACGCGGTCCGCGCAAGGAGGATCGCGGGCATGGCGCGCGAGGCGGTGGTGGAGGCTGCGCGCGCATCCTGACGAGCGCGCCGTCATTGCCGAGTTTCGGCGCGCGCTGGGCCTGCGCGGCCCGCACGAGGACGCCGAGGCGGCGGCCTTTTGCTCGACGCGCCTCCTCGCAAAGGTCGACACGCTCGTCGCGTCCACTGACGTGCCCCCGGGAATGTCGCTGCGCGAGGCGGCAAGAAAGGCAGTCGTCGCGTGCGTGAGCGACTTTGCCGCAAAGGGGGCCCGCCCGCGCCTCGCGCTTGTGTCAGTGACGCTGCCGCCGCGCACGACGCGGCCCCAGGTCAGGCAGCTCGCCTCGGGCCTCGCCGGCGCCGCAAGCGAGTTTGGCATGGCCTTTCTCGGCGGCGACACGAACGGCGGCGAGGGCCTCTCGATCACGGTCTGCGCGATGGGCGAGGCCCCGAGGCGCGTCCCGCGCCGCTCCGGCGCGCGCGCCGGCGACATTGTCATGGCCACCGGCCCGTTTGGCCATGCCGCCGCGGGCCTGGCAATCGCGACGTCGCGCAGGCGCCTCGCGGCGACTGTGCGCTTTGCGGCCGCCGCGCGCCGCGCGCTGGTCCGCCCCACGCCGCCGCTGCGGTTCTGCGCAGGCGCCGCGCACCTCTTTACGGCCTCGATGGACTCTAGTGACGGCCTTGCGGCGACGCTCTGGGAGATCGCCTCGCAGGGGCGCGTGCGCATCGAGGTCGACGCGGCCCCCGTCGGCGGGGGCGTGCGCGAGTTTGCCGCGGAGAACGGCCTTGACGCCATGGGCCTCGTGCTATATGGCGGCGAGGAGTACGAGACGGTCTTTGCGTGCCGCGCGTCCTCGCGCCCAGCGCTGCGCCGCCGCGCCGCGCGCCTCGGCGTGAACCTGCTGGAGATCGGCCGCGTTGAGCGCGGGCGCGGCGTCTACCTTGCCGACTCGGGACGGCGCTCGCGCATGCGCAACGCCGGCTGGCGGCACCTATCGGCGTGAGGCGCCCTCCCTGGCGCGCCTCCACTCGTCGGTCCCGTACACGGGCTGCCCCATGGGGCGCAGCCTGATCTCGCCGCGCTCGAGCAGGGAGATCCTCTCCTGCCATATGCCATAGTACTCGGGGTTTACCTCGGCGCCGATGCTGTGCCTCCCGTGCATGAGGGCCGCTATTGCGGTGGATCCCGACCCCATGTACGGGTCGAGGACATAGTCGCCCTCGTCAGTCAGCGAGAGCACGAGGCGCTCGACGAGCTCCACGGGAAACTGCGCCGGATGCGCAGTCTTTTCACGGTGGTTGTGCTTTACGTTTGGTATCTCCCAGACGTCTGACGGGTTTTTCCCGAGCGGGTTGCAGGAGAGCTCGCCCTTTCTCTTGCCGCGAAAGTACCTCTTTGAGGGATACTTTGCCGGGACGCGAATCGGGTCCAGGTTGAACGTATAGTCGTCGCCGGCGGTAAACCAGAGTATGGTCTCGTACCTCCCCGAGAGGCGCCTCGAGCAGTGGAGGCCGTGGCCAAAGTGCCAGACTATGCGGTTTCGCAGGCGCAGGCCCAGCCTCCTGAACGCGGGGTAGAGCAGCGCGTCAAGCGGCTCTATCTGGCCGCCCCGGACATAGTTTCCCGTCTGCCAGCAGATGGACCCGCGCGGGTGGACCTTTTTGGCGCACCGGGCTATGACGGCCTCCTGAGAGGCGACATACTCGGCCAGCGGCGCCCTCCTCTCGTACTCCTTGCCAATGTTGTACGGCGGCGAGGTGATGACGAGCTTTGCAGAGCGGTCCGGCATGACGTCAAGGAGGCCGTTGACGTCGCCGGCGTACGAGACGCTCTCGAGGCTCGCGCCGCCGACCCTCACGGCCCTGGCGGCCACGCCCCTCCTGCGCCCAATCCCCAGGTATCGCACGCGCCCGCGCGCGCCGGGCCCGATAATATGGGTCACGCGCCCGCGCGCGCCTAAAACCCCTATATAGCGGCACGGCGGGCTATATACCCGTTGAAGGGCGAGACGCGCAAGGTCCAGTTCACGGGAAACTCGTCGTACATCGTCTCGCTCCCAAAGCCGTGGGCCGAGGAGATGGGCATAAGGAGCGGCGACCAGGTCGTCATCACGAGGCAGGGGGCCACGTCGATGCGCGTCTCGCTGCCCCACGAGCGCGCAGTCGGGGCCGCCGGCGCCGGCGCGTCCGAGGCCACGGTGGGCGTGGAGAGGTCCTCCTCGCCGGCCTCGCTGGTGCGCAAGGTGATCTCGCTCTACCTGCGCGGGCACACGATAATACACGTCGTGCGCGGGACGGCCCCCTTTGGCGCCGCGCAGCGCAACGCCGTCAAGGACGCAGTGAGGCGCCGCCTAGTCGGCGCCGAGATCATATCTGACTCTAGCGCGGGAATCACGATACAGGTCCTAGTCAACACCGTTGCCCTCTCTGTTGACGGCGCGTTCAAGCGGATGCTCCACCTCTCAAGGTCAATGCTCGCCGACGCCGTGACGGCCGTGTCCGCACATGACGTCGACCTCGCGCGCGAGGTCATCGGGGCAGACGACGAGGTCGACAGGTTTGGGTTTTACATAACGCGCCAGCTCAAGCTCGCAGTCGACGACGAGGGCGTCCTCGGGGACCTTGGCCTCGGGAACGCGCCCAACTGCCTCGACTATCGCCTCGTCGTAAAGTCCGTCGAGAGGTCCGGCGACCACGCCGTGGCCATCGCGCGCGACCCGCTAGAGTTTCGCGCGGCGATAGGCGGGCAGCTCTCCTCGCGCCTCGAGGCGATGGCCACGCACGCCTCCTCTGCCCTTGACAGCGCATGCACGGCGCTCTTTACGGGCAACTATGCGCTAGCCGAGAGGACCGTGAACGACGCGGGCATTGCGTCCCTCGAGAGGGGGGTGCTAGAGGCGACGCGGCGCGGCAGGTCCGAGGAGGGGTACAGGGCAAGGAGGGTAGCCGAGGACATTCGGCGCATATCCGAGTATGCCGCAGACATTGCCGAGACGGTCCTAAACATGAACATCGACAAGGCCACCTCGCGCGGCGCGCGGGGCGCACCCTAGGCGAGCGCCATGGCGGCGCGAACGGCCATACTCGTCACGCGGCCCCTCGGCGACGGCCTCGAGGAGGCCGTCGCGCTCTGCGAGGCCGCGGGGTACAGCGTCGTCTCCACGGTCTCCAGGGGCCGCTCGAGGCGCGCAAAGTACGGCCTCGGCGAGGGGACCGTCGAGCGCCTAGAGGAGGCCGCGGGCCGCCTCGGGCCGGACGTCGTCGTGCTAGACGAGCTCCTAAAGCCGAGCCAGAACTACAACCTCGCCTCGCGCCTCCACACGAGCATCCTCGACCGCGAGGCCCTCATACTCGAGATATTCGGGAGGCGCGCGACTAGCGACGAGTCGCGCCTGCAGGTGAGGCTCGCGCAGATGCGCTACGAGATGTCGCGCGCCACGGAGGAGGGAGCTCCACCGCAGGTCGCGCGAGCGCCTGGGCCTGCGGACAATATCGCTTGCGGGGTACACGTCTGCCGGCAAGACGACGCTCTTTAACGCGCTCACCGGCGAGGACCGCCAGCGCGGCGAGGAGCCCTTTACGACGCTCTCGACGACGGTCCGGCGCGCCAGGATAGGCGGGACCGAGCGCCTAGTCTCGGACACGGTGGGCTTTATCACCGAGCTGCCGGCGTACATGATAGAGGCCTTCAAGTCGACGCTAGAGGAGATGACGCATGCGGACGCGATCATACTCGTCCTTGACGCAAGCGACCCCGCCGAGCTCGCCGCGTCAAAGCTCTCCACGTGCAGGCGCACGCTCGGCGAGCTCGACGTGCAGCCCGCGCGCGTCGTCATTGCGCTAAACAAGGCCGACCTTGTCGATGACGCCGCCCTTGGGGCACTCGAGGGCGCGCTCGGGCTGGGCGACGCGCGCGCAGTCAGGGTGTCGTCGCTGGAGCGCACGGGCCTCGACGGCCTCGGCGGCGCGCTCGAGGAGATTGTGGGGAACGGCGCCGCATGAGGATAAGCGTCCTTCGCATAGGCGAGCGCCTCGTGCGCGACGACCGTGTGACGACGCATGCGGCCCTCGTCGCGCGCGCGTTTGGCGCGGCGCGCATCTATATGAGCGACATTGACGACTCGATACCGCGCACGCTCGAGGAGGTCCGCAGGTCGTGGGGGGGAGACTTTGAGGTCGTGCCCACGCCGTCATGGCGCAAGGTTCTCGCCGGCGCGCCGGCGCGCGGCGAGCGAGTCGTCCACCTGACAATGTACGGCGTCCCCGTCGGCGAGGCAGCGCCGAGGATAGCCGGCGAGGAGTCCATACTCGTCGTCATCGGCGCCGGCAAGGTCCCGCGCGAGGTCTATGACGCCGCCGACTATAACGTCGCAGTCGGCGCGCAGCCGCACTCCGAGGTCGCCGCGCTCGCCGTCCTCCTCGACCGCGTGCAGCAGGGCCGCGAGCTCGACGCGCCGTTTGCCGGCGCGCGGCGGCGCATCGTGCCCAGCGAGAGGGGCAAGCGCGTCGACGGGCACTAGGGCCGGCGCGCAGAACGGGTTGGCGGGTCTAGAGGGATTCGAACCCTCGACAGCCGGATTAAGAGTCCGGTGCTCTACCTGGCTGAGCCATAGACCCGAGCGGCGCGGCGTGCCCTCGCGGAGGTATTAAAGTGTGGTGAGGGCGCGGCGCGCGAGAGGCCTAGCGGGCGATCTCGGCCTTTGCGTGCCTGTCAAGGATGGCGTTGAGGACCATCGAGACGGGCGCGTTGCCCATCTTTTTCTTCTCCTCGAGGAGCCTCTGGTAGGCGTCTAGCGTGATGTACACGGGTATCGAGCCGTTGCCCTCTAGCAGGCCGCGGACCTTGTAGAGGGCCGTCTCCATGCCGCGCTCGGCCGAGCGCGCAAACTTTGCCTTGTCGAGTATGCTCCCTAGCGGCCCGAAGGGCATGTCATACTCTACGGTCATCGTCACGCGCGAGAGGCTCTCGCCGAGGGACTCGAACTCGGTCGATATCTCCCACCTCTTGAAGGGCCCGTCTATCTGGCGGGCCGATATGCGCCTCTCGCGCTCAAACTCGGTCGTCTCGCAGTCCCACTCGAGGCGCTTGCCCCCAAAGTCGCCTATAATCCTAAAGGTCGTTCCCACGCCCATGCCCTCCTTGATGTCCATGGGTATGACCGTCATGCCCACGCCCTTGTCGGTCATCTGGTCAGAGACGTGCTCGGGGCGCGCAAAGTAGGTGAAGACCGTGCCCACGGGCACCTTGACCTCGATCGAGCGCCGCACCGTTGCCAACGGCGGCGCGCCCCAAAACTAGCGGATTTAAAGGTATGGGCAGGCGTGGCCTCCGGGCGCCCCCGGCCGCCCCGGCGCTAAAACATTAAATACCAAATCCCGGGGGCGGGCCCGCATCAGGGATGACACCACGCGCCACCCCGCTTGCGATCCTTGCGCTCGTCCTCTCGATCCCCGCGCTGCCCGCCCTGGCGGCCACGGAGCCCGGCGAGTACCTTGACCGCAGGGCCGAGATCTGGAACCTCTTCTTTCGCATGATGACTGTCGCCTTTACGATCGGGACCGTCGTCTCGGGGACCATAGTCTGGCTGTGCCTGCGCTTTCGCGAGTCCAACCCCAAGGCGGCGCCGACGAGGTATGAGGAGGCCGGCGAGTGGTGAGCGGGCACTCTAACTTTCCCGAGTGGGTCTATATCGGCGTCGTAGTCGCGCTGCTCTGCTGGGTAGGGGCCGAGGCGTGGAACGTCGAGCGGATAGTCGAGCACATACCCGAGGACGCCGAGCTCATAAAGGTGACCGGCCAGCAGTGGTTCTGGACATTCGAGCACGAGGACGGGACAAAGAGGATCGGCGAGCTGCGCGTCGAGGCCGGCAAGGCGTACAGGTTTGAGATCACCTCAAAGGACGTCATACACTCGTTTAACATACACGACTATGTCGTGCTGCTCGACGCCGTCCCCGGCAGGGTCAACACGGTGTGGTTTGCGCCCATGGAGGCCGGCGAGCACGACATACAGTGCCGCGAGTACTGTGGGCTCATACACTACAACATGAGGGGCAAGCTCATAGTGGAGGAGGCAGCCTAGAATGGTCATGGAGCTTGCGCGCCCGCGCCCTATATGGCAGATAATGTTCTCGACGCACCACACCGACGTGGGCCTCCTCTATCTCATCACGTCGCTTGCGTTCATGTTCATGGGCGGCGCGCTTGCGCTCTCGATCAGGGCCGAGCTCTTTTTCCCCGGCGCGCAGATCATCGGCGACGCGATGACGTTCAACCGCATCTTTACGGTCCACGGGACGACGCTAATATTCCTGTTCATACTGCCGTTCGCCTCGGCCGTGGGCAACTATTTCGTGCCGATAATGGTCCGCTACAAGGACATGGCGTACCCAAAGCTCAACGCGATCGCGTTCTGGATGATCCCGCCGGCCGGCGCGCTCATATGGCTCGGCTTTGCGGACTTTACGTGGTACGCCACGCCGCCCTACTCGGTCATCAGCGCGCCGGGGCCGGCGGCGGACATGTGGATATTTGGCCTCAAGATACTCGGCGTGTCGTCGATACTCGGCGCGATCAACTTTATCGTGACGATACTAAAGTGCAAGCACCCGGACATGCCGATCTCAAAGGTTCCCCTGCTCGCGTGGTCGTTCCTCTCGTCCTCGCTCATAGTCCTCGTCGCGCTGCCGACCTTCGCCGCGGCCCTCCTAATGCTCCTCACGGATCGACTTGGCGCCTCGGGCTTCTTCAACCCCGCAGTCGGAGGGGACCCGATCGCGTACGCGCACCTGTTCTGGTTTACGTTCCACCCCGAGGTCTATGTCCTCGTCATTCCGGCGATCGGCATGATGTACGAGATAATCCCGCGCTTTTCGCGCAAGCCCATATTCAGCGCGTCCTCGGGGATAGCGGCCTTTGTCCTGCTCTCCATAGTCGGCTTTGCGTCGTGGGCCCACCACATGTACGCCACGGGAATGTCGTTTACGGAAAAGACCGTCTTTATGGTCGGCACGCTCGCCGCCGTGCCCGCCTCGGCAATGCACGTCTTTAACTTTCTGGCGACGATGTGGGGTGGCCGCATACGCTTCTCGACGCCGATGCTCTGGGCCGTCGGGGGGATCGCGCTCTTCTTTTCGGCCGGCGCCGGCGGCGTCGTCAACAGCGCAATGCCGCTGGACTTTGTCACGCACGACTCGTACTGGGTCGTCGGGCACTTTCACCTGTTTGTCATGGGGACCATACTCTTTGGCTCGGTCGGCTATCTCTATTACATGTTCCCGTACGTCACGGGGCGCATGTACAACGAGCGCCTGGGCAACATACACTTTGTCCTCTCGTTCGTCGGGACGGTCATGGTCTTTTTCACGCAGCACGTCCTGGGACTCTTTGGGATGCCGCGCCGCGTATACGACTATCCGCCGATACCAGAGTGGATAGCGATGAACCAGATCGCCTCAGTCGGCGCGATGATAATAGGCGTGTCGATGGTCATATTCCTGGCAAACATGCTCCACAGCACCGCGCGCGGGCGGCCCGCCGACATGGACGACCCGTGGGGCCTTGGCGCAAAGTACTACTATCCGTACGAGAGGAAGAACCCTCAGCACTAGGTGTGATGGGACGTTGAGCGCGCAGCAGCAGATCTACAGGACCTCTCCGGAAAGGATGGGCCGCATGATGGCGATCATGGTGGGAATATGCGTCGTCGGCGGCGCGATATTCTTTGGAATGTGGGACTATTGGATATCAATGCCGGCCCCAGTCGTGGCCGGCTCCGCCGGCGACGCGGTGCCGGCCCCGCCGCCGCCGGCGGCCAGCGGCACGGAGATACGCGTCGACCTTGACTTTGTCGAGTCGGATGACTTTTTGACGCTCGGGTTTAACGGCCTGCCCGGCGAGGAGGGCGCAAACCCGACGGTCACGGCGTCAGTGGGCGACCGCATACTCTTTGACGTGAACAATGCCGGAGTCTCGTTCCACTCGTTCGGCGTGACGGCCGACGCCGAGGGGTACGCGGGGGTCATACCGGGAACAGAGGTCGCCTCGCCGGCAGACCCGCTCAGGCCCGGCGAGGGCGGCCTCGCCGAGTTTGTCCCCGCCGAGGAGGGCACGTACTATTACATCTGCACCGTGCCCGGCCACCGCGAGCAGGGCATGGTCGGCGAGATCATAGTCGGCCCGCGCGAGGAGGCCGCGCCGGCGCCGCCGCGCGAGGCCATGTCCCACGAGTTTGACCTTGACTTTGTCGAGTCAGACGACTTTTTGACGCTCGGGTTTAACGGCCTGCCAGGCGAGGAGGGCGCAAACCCCGAGATACGCGTGCGCTCGGGGGACACCATAACTGTCCGCTCGACGAACACGGGCGTCTCGTTCCACTCTTTTGGCGTCGTGACTGACCCCGAGGACTTTAACAGCGTCGTGTGGGACTCGGCGATCGCCTCGGCGACGGCGCCGCTGCGCGGCGGCGAGTCCGGCGAGGTCACCTTTGTGGCCGGCGCGCCTGGCCTCTATCACTATATCTGCACGGTGCCGGGCCACTCGCTGCAGGGCATGCAGGGCACCTTTGTCGTGGAGTGATTGGCGGTGCTGGCTAGGTACCTGGCGTGCGTCTCGCTAGGGGTCCTCTACTCGCTGATGGTCATCGGCGGGTACGTCTCGGCCGCGGGCCTGGGCCTCACGTGCCCGGACTGGCCCCTCTGCCCCAGCGGCCTCTGGCCGACCGAGCAGTACATGGTCGAGTGGGTCCACAGGGTGGTCGCGATGTTTACGGGAATGCTCGTCCTCGCGACGGCCGTGGCGTGCTGGAAGGCGCGCGACAGGGTCGGGCCGGCGACGATAACGAGCACGGCTGCGGCGGCATTTGTCGTCGCGCAGATCACGCTCGGGGCGCTGGTGATAGACCAAAAGCTCCACGCGATACTCGTCACGGTTCACTTTGGAATCGGCATACTGCTGTTTGCCTCTGTCCTGCTGACGGTCCTGTTTGCCTTTGGCCTCGCGCGCAGGCGCGAGCCTAGCCTTCGCGCCGGCGCCTGATAATGTCGGGCAGGTAGATATATCCCACAACGAGGGCAAATATCACCGCGCCTACGGTAATGCTCGCAATAAACACGTACCCAAACGGGCTCTGCGTGCTGATGTTGAACGTGTATGTCGTTATCTCGTTCGCCGCGCCCTCTAGGTTGTAGAGGTCGACGTGCATTATGTGGTTGCCCTGCGTCTCAAAGGTGAACTCTAGGATGTTGTGGGCCCCCTCTATTATGCGCGGGCCGTCCGAGTAGACCTCCATGTCGTCATGCATGATGCGCACGCGCATTATCACCCCAGGAAGCTCCTCATAGTCCGAGTCTGTCACGCGAAAGAGGACCTGCGAGGGCTCGCCTATCTGCGGGAACTCTGGGAGCGTCGAGACCTGCACGCGGTAGCCGGCGATGGACTGCTCGGCAGAGTTGAACAGCGAGTGGGCCAAGGCGTCCGGCGCCGCGGCCGCGGCGACGGCCACGGCGGCGGCGGCAAGCGCTGCTAGTGCCTTTGCCCTCAACGCGCGCAGGCGCGATCTGGCCCCGTTATATGGGATTGCGTCGGCGCGCGGCCCCGTGGCGCGCTTTCAGGGGCGCCGTCCGGGGCAGGGCACCTGCCGGCTGGCGCCTAGGGGAACTGGGCGGCCACGGCAGGCCGGCCTTGGGCGTTTTCGCGCACATGGCGCCCCTGCGGTCAGTGGCGGCCTGGCCATCACCTCCGTGCCGGCCGGCGGGCCTTCTGGCTGGGGCCTGCCGCATGCCATGGCGCCAGGCCGGGCCCGGCACGGGCGTCCCGCCGTGCGCGCCCGAGCCTGCCGGCCCTAGTCTCCCGCGTCCTCCAAAAGGTGCTCGACCTCTATGCCATAGAACGTCCGCAGGATCCCCGCGTACGTGCGTATGGACTCGGGCATCTCCCTGGTGCACGAGACGCCGAGGTTTCTGGCCCCTATCCACATTGTGACGGCCTGCATCATTGTGAGAAAGCGGTTGCCCTCGTTGCCGTCCGGGCCTATGGCGCGCGTATAGCGCTCCGAGTACTCCCACGCCGTCACAAAGTCGACGCACCTGACGCCGAGGACGGCGAGGAGCTGCTCGCGCACGCTGCGGGCCTCGCGAAACGGCGCGACGCTGAGGACAAAGGGAAAGTCGACGCGCTCGGGCAGGCAGCCCGCGGGGGGCCCCCACACGCTTACAACGCGCGCGCCATCGCGCAGCGAGGATAGCGTGCGGCGCAGCGGCACCGTTATGCGCTCGTCGGCAAACCAATAGGCGACAACGTCGGCCCTGGCCACGTCGGCGCCCACAGCGTCGCCGCACACCACCTCGCACCTGCCCCCCGCGCCGGACAGGGACTCGCGCGCGGCCGCGACGGCCGCCGCGCTGGTGTCGACGCCGACTGCGGAGCCTGCGCCAAACTCCTCCAGCGCAATCCTGAGGCCCTCGCCTCCGCCGCACCCCAGGTGCATAAACGTCTCGCCTTGCCTGATGCCGGCAAGGCCGAGCATCCTGCGCATCGCGTGCGCGGGCATCTGCACGCCGTCGCCGGAGACTATGCTTCCGGGAAGGGTCGCGATATAGTCCTCGATCCTCAAGGCGTCAGGGCCGCCTAGGCCTTCTCCCTTATGCCCTCTAGCGTGGAGACGGCCTGCCACAGGCGCGTCCTGATGTGCGAGGGCATGTTTGGGTCCTGCGTAATGTCGTCCAGCGCGCTTATCGCGTTTGCCGCGCGGACAGCGAGCGAGCCCTCGCCGCCCTTTAGGCCAGAGACGAGCTCCGTGACGCCCCTCTTTACCGTCTTTGGCGTCGACGGGTCGCCCACTACGGAGTTTAGCGTCGTGAGGGCGTTCTTTAGGGACTCTTCGTTCTGCTCCTTGGTCGCCATGCCCTACACCTCCACGACGACGTCGTCGCCCTCTACAGATACCCCATACTGCCTCAGGTCCGCAACCTTTGCGGGAAACTTTGCGAGGCGGCCGCTGGCGCACTCGAACTGCGCCCCATGCCAGCCGCACACGACGTTGCCCCCCTCGATCCTGCCCTCCGAGAGGCTCGCGCCGGCGTGGGTGCACGTGTCGGCCATGGCGAAAAACTTGCCGTCAAGGTTGCCGACAACAATGTCGCCGCCCTCGGCGCCCACCCTCTTGAGCGTGCCGGGTGGAATCTCTGCGGCCTTGCCGGCCACAACCCTTGCCATGCGCGCGCGCCCAGAAATGGGCCCTTATAGTTTTTCTGGCCTGCCCACGCGCGCAGGCGGCCCCCGGGGCAGCGCCACGCGGCCGTTCAGGCCCCCGGCCGCCACCGCCCTGGGCAGGCCTGGTCCCGGGGG
>RHFA01000159.1 GCA_003724275.1 Thaumarchaeota archaeon S13 | reverse complement strand
CGTACCCGACCTACAACGGCACGATGCGTGATTGCGACCTGCGCCTCTCCGGCGCCGGCCGCGCCCATCCTACCGCCTCCCTTGGCCTGGCCGTCGCGCTGGAGTTCGAGATGCCAGTGGGGACGATATTCTGCGTCAATGCGTCCGGGGCAAGGCTGGCCGTCGGGGGCGGCCGCGTCTCGTACGATCACGCCGCCTGTGAGCTTTCGCTAAGCATGGCATGCGCGCTCACGCCACCGTCCCCCGACGGGACAATGGTGGTGCTAGAAGACGGTTCCGGCCGCGGGCAGTGACCCATGGCGGGATCACTCTAGCATTTCGAGCTCCAGGGCGCCCCTTATTGCCGTCATGGTCTTGTCCGGTATGGCGGCCACGGCGTTCTTGTTTACGATGCACTCGATCCTGTAGCGGCCGCCGTCCTGGAGGACAAAGAATATGGCTCCCGGCTGCTCCCCGTCCCCAAGCCGCTCCTCCAGCCGGGGCCGGAGAATGTCAATGTTAAAGAACTCGCCCCCCGCACAGCCCACAACGAGCACGGTCTGCGCCCCGCCCACGTGGGGCAGCTGGCTCTTCTTCAGCACTGCGTCCATTAGAGCCTTGCCAGGCTTGCGGACACTCGTCACGTGGTTTGGCACAAGAACCTCCTTGTCCTTTGGCGAGTAGACCTCCACAAGGCACTCGCCCACCCTAAGGTCAACGTTGGGGCCTTGCTCGCCCTTCTTTTTCCCGTCAGCCCCACGAAGTGCCACGTCGACTGCCACGTCAGAGCCGGCCCTCACGAAGCGGAGGTGCAGGTCCATCTCCAAAAGGCACTCCCAGAGCTCCATTCCCCGAATTCCCCTTTTCCACCTGCTGGCCACCCCGGGATCCACGCGAATGCCCCGGGCCTTCCTGAACCTTAGCATGGGCTCTAGCATGTCTAGTGCGCCCTTTGCGCTGCACTCCACATTGCGTATCCTGGCAAGGTCCTGGCACTCTATTTTGGACGAGATGTCCTGCACGAGGGGAACCTTTTGCTCTGTCATTTTCCTCAAGACCCACTCTTGGTCCAGCTCCAAAAACGAGTGGGATTCCGGATAGGCCGACCTTATGTGCTCCTCAATCTCCGCTGCGTCGCGCGTCCTCCTGCGCGCCTGGACCCCTAGCGCAAAGTCCGCGGCCTTGCGCAGCAGGTTGTTTTCCCGCTTGTCCGGAACTATGTCAAGGCCGAGGCACGCCGCCCTGCGCTCCAGGAGCTCCAGGCATTTCGTCGCAAGCGAGTCCAGGTATTCCCCGTCCTTGCACTTTGGGGATACGGGAAGCCCCCTCTCAACCATGTGGTCCACGTGCCTAGCGTCCTTGCACCTGTGCAGGTGGCCCAGAATCTCGTTTAGCATGTCCTCCACCAGCGTAGACGCCATCATCCTGTGCATGTCGTATCCGTCAAACTCGGTTATTCTCGAGCATATTCCGCAGGCCTGCTCGTACAATCCCCGCTCCAGGTACATCTCCTCCAGCACGGCCTTGATCATCCAGTCGTCTGCCCCGGATCCAAAGCGCGCCATGTCGACCACGCGGTCATCCATGTCCCTTCCCGGCCTGAACGACGGCTTCATGTGGGCAAGCATTGTGCCCAGCATGTGCCGAAAGTTGCTCAGGTTTGACGAATATGCCGCAAGGAACTGGTTGCCCATGCTGGTCATCTGGGATATTGCGTCGCCGTCGCTGTCCACGGATTGCCATATCTCCATGCGGGCGGCCTGGCATTCGCGCGCTATGGTGTCGGCCAAGTCCCTGTGGCCCAGCCTGTGCAGCTCGACGTACAGCGTGTCCCAAGAGTCCACTATGGAGTTGGGCCTCATGTTTTTTGCCAGCTCTAGCACACTGGCGTTTTCCTCCCCGTCCAGCTTGCCTAGCGCCGCGCCAACCTGCTCAAGCGCCATCCCGCGCCGCTCGTTGCCGTCCTGGCTCCTTAGCAGGGGCTCTTCCTTTTTGGCCCTTCTGATGCTCTCAAGGTGCCTGAACACATCCGGGACCCTCATTGTTGGGCCACCCCGTGATCCATGTCACAGACGATTTTGTGCCCCACGGCACGTGCGTGGTGCGCGTCCAAGCGTCGGCCCGCCCTGTGCGGTTCGCCAGAGGTCATGCGGGGCGGCGGGTCTCATCACTATAAAATTGGTTGGGAGGCTGCCGCGCCAGTGAAGCCACACGCTAGCCCGCCATAGCAGGGAACAGGGCACAGGCCGACGCCATGGGCAGTTGTGAGCCGCCCTAGCCACTGCGCCCGTGTTCAGGCGCCTCCGCGCACAGAACAGGCCACCCGATCCAGTCAGCCGGCTCTGCCGTGCCGGCCCCAGGGCGAGCCCAAGTCCCGTTTTGCAGTCCGGAAACCCCGCTCCGGGCTCCCCACCCTCAACTTTCCTTCCTTGCCCTCCTGACGACCTCGTCGTAATCCTCCAGCCCAAAGTGCAGGTATAGGCGGTTTACCAGCAGCAGTGTGCACCTGATGCCCTCGAGAGATCGCTCGAGATCCTCCTTTGTGTGCTCTTCCCGCCATCTGAGGTTTTTGACCGTGCCGCCACCCCTCACGATGACGCTATGCGCTATTGTGTTGCGGTTGTTTTCTGAGTCCATAATTCGCCTGACAAACTCTTCACCGCTTATTCGATACAGTCCAGTTTCTGCCCTTAGCCAGTAGGGCTTTAGGCAGTTGGCCTTTTTCTCGATGTTTTCTTTCTTCTCTGGAACCCGGGTTTCAGGCGTGTGTTGCATTGTGGTTCCGCCCATAACCGATCCTGGCATGCCATGGCTTTCCTCCTGTGCGTTCCGCAGGTGCTCTACGCACATCTCTATCTTGTTGGCGACTTCCTGCTCGGTGCAGACAATTGCTCCGACTAGCCTGTACATCTCGCCAAATTGCCCATTGGGGGGCGCGCTGCGATCGCGCGGCCTGGCGCCCCTGCCGTCTGCCTCTGTGGCTGCCGCCATTGCAGGGCACGCCGGATCCAGCTAGTTTAGGCGTTGCGGTGCATGCGCCCGCGCTTCAGGAATTCCCGGGCCATGGCAGCTTTTGGCGGATATGACCGGCGAAGTGCCCCGTCCTGCCCGTTTATGGACCCTCTGGAAACGCCCTGCGCGTTAGCCATTCCACGCGTCCACAACACCCTTCTCTCTCTCACCTGTCCCCGGCGCCGCGGCCCGCGCGCGCGTCGACGGCGTCGCGCAGGCGCGCGACGTGCTCTGGCCTCGTCCCGCAGCAGCCCCCCACGATGCGCACGCGCGCGTACCGGTCAAGAAACGACGAGACGAGGCCGGCCATCTCGTCAGGCCCCATGCGGTACACGGCCTGCCCGTCGGCGTTCTCGGGCATTCCGGCGTTTGGCGCGACGAGCACGGGATGCTCCGAGTTTTCGTCGAGCCACCGCACGCTGGGCTCCATCTCGGCCGGCCCCGTCGAGCAGTTTAGCCCAAAGGCGTCGATCCCCATGCCGCGGACCGTCGTGTACGCCGCCTGCACGCCGGTCCCGAGCAGCATCTTGCCATAGCGGTCCAGCGTGACGTTTGCTATGATCGGCACGTCGCGGCCCGCGCGGCCCATGCCCTCCCTGGCGCCGAGTATGGCCATCTTTACCTCTAGTATGTCCTGGCTCGTCTCGATCAGCAGCGCGTCGGCCCCGCCGGCGGCGAGGCCCTCGGCCTGGAGCGCAAAGGCCTCGCGTATCTCGCCGAGCGGCATGCGGCCCAGGTCTGGGTCAGACGAGCTCGGCAGGTGGCCCGTGGGCCCCATCGTCCCGACCACATAGCGGGCCGGCGGCGGCGCCGCGGCGGCCTCGGCGGCGGCGAGCTCGGCGGCGGCCCTGTTCTGCGCCACGGTCTGGTCCCCCATGCCGTACTCGTCGAGCTTTATCCTGTTGGAGCCAAACGTGTCAGTCTCGACACAGTCGGCGCCGGCCTCGAGGTACGAGCGGTGTATCTGGCGTATCCATTCTGGCCTGCTCTGGACGAGGCCGTCGTTAAAGCCGTCCTGGCCCCCCGGAAAGTCCCCCGCTGACGGCCCGAGGCGCTGTATCTCGGTGCCCATCGCGCCGTCGAGCACGAGCGTGCGCGCCGAGAGCGCCTCGAGGAAACCCTGCCGCGCCATGGCCCCCTAGCGCAGCCCCCAGCGCTCCCTGACGCGGTCCTCGATCCTCCGAAAGAGGGCCGCGTCGACGGCCATGCCCATTGCCATGATGACGACGAGGACCGCGACGACCTGTGAAATGTCGACGGTGTGCCTCCCCACGTTGAGCAAAAACCCCAGGCCAAGAAACGAAAAGAGCATCTCGGCGCCGACGACGCCGCGCCAGGCAAACGCCCAGCCCTGCTTGAAGCCCGATATCATGTGGGGAAAGGCCGCCGGCAGCAGGACGCGCGTGACGAGCTGTCCCCCGCGCGCGCCCATGTTGCGCGCGGCCTCTAGATAGTGCGGCGGAATGTTGCGCACGCTAGAGTATATGCTAGTCGTCACGGCAAAGACGGCCCCGACGGCAGTCACAAACACAATCCCGGCGTCGCTGACGCCAAACCATATGAGCGCGACGGGAACCCACGCGATCGACGGGATTGACTGCAGTCCGAGCACGAGCGAGCCGACCGTCTCGTTTACGGCGCGCACGCGCGCCATGGCGACGCCGAGGGCCACGCCGGCGCCGATCGCGATCGCCAGTCCCGCCATCAGGCGCCAGAGCGTCGTGGCGACGCCGACGATCAGGCTAGAGTCTGCGGCCCCGCGCGCAATGTCCTCGGCGACCTCCCAGGGCGAAGGCAGGAGGCCATCGGGCAGCGCGCCGGCAGACGCGGCGGCCTGCCATGACGCCACGATCGCCACGTAAAACGCCGCGCGCCGCGCCGCGGCCCGCCTATCCATCTAGGCCCTCCTGCCTCTTCACCTCGGGGCGCAGCGCGGCGAGTATCTCGCTCTGTATCGAGGCGAGGCTGCCGTCCTCGGCGTGGCGCGGGCGCGGGCTGTCCACCCTAAACTCTGTCCTGATCCGCGACGGGCGGTTTCCAAACACGACGACGCGCGAGGCCAGCGCGGCGGACTCGGCGACGTTGTGCGTCACGAACAGTATCGTCTTTTTTGTCCGCTGCCATATCTCCTGCATGTCGCCTATGAGCGTGTAGCGCGTCTGCGTGTCCAGCGCTGCGAACGGCTCGTCCATGAGGAGCACGTCGGGGTCCATCGCGAGTGCCCGCGCGATGGCCACGCGCTGGCGCATCCCCGTCGAGAGCTGGTGCGGGTGGTACCGCGCAAACTGGCCCAGCTGCATCATCTCGAGATAGCGCGCCGATATCTCGGCGCGCTCGGCGGCCGGCACGCCGTTGACGCGCAGGCCAAAGGAGACATTGTCCCCGACGCTCAGCCACGGAAAGAGCGCGCCCTCCTGAAAGACCATGATGCGCTCCGGCCCTGTCCCCTCTACGGCCCTGCCGTCAAAGACGACCTCCCCCGAGTCCGGCGCGTCGAGGCCGGCGACGATCCTCAAGAACGTCGACTTGCCGCACCCCGACGGGCCGACAAGGCAGACAAACTCGCCGGCCTCGACGGAGAGGTCGATGCCGCCAAGCGCGCGCAGCGTGTATCCCCCGCCTCCCCGAAAGGACTTTGTGATTCCCTTCGCCTCTAGCTTTGCCATGTCCCCTAGCCGCCGGCGCCGCCGGCACCCCCGTAAAATATCCCACCTATCCGCGGCGGCGGGCCGCCGAGGTAGCCCAGCGCAGAGGCGCGCTCGGCGAACTCTAGTATCGGGCCCTCGGGGGCGCGGGTCGTGATCTCCACCCTCGAGAACGACTCGTCCAGGACGTCCGCCGGCAGCGCGGCGAGGGCCTCGCGCGAGGCAAACTCCGCGTACGCCTCGCGCGCGCCTTCCGGGTTGGCCGCAATCCACGCCGCCGTCGCGTTGTGCGCGCGCAGCCACGACGCTGCCCCGCCGGGCATCTCGGCGACATAGCCGGCGCGCGCGACGAGCACGACGGAGGCAAACTGCCCGCCTTCCCAGAGGCCCGACTCGTCTAGCACGCGCTCGGCGCCGAGCGTCTCGACTAGCAGCGTGGCCCACGGCTCGGGCACCCATGCGGCGTCGAGCAGGCCGCGCGAAAAGAGCGAGTGTATCTCCGGGCCCGCCGCGGCGATCACCATCACCGTCCCGCCGCGGTCCGCGGGGGAGAGGCCGGCGGCGGCGAGGTGGTGGCGCAGCGAGACGTCCTGCGAGTTTGCCACCTGCGGGACTGCCACGCGCATGCCGTCCAGGCCGCCTATGCCGGCTATTCCCGCGCCGTCGCGCGCAACGAGGCTGACGCCGCCGCCGGCGGCGCCGGAGAGTATCACGACCTCGCCGCCCGAGCGCACAAACGCGTTGACCGCGGGGCCGGGACCCACGTACGCCAGGTCGAGGCTGCCGGCCATGAGCGACTGGACAGCCTGCGTCCCGCTGTCAAGGACTAGCGCGTCTATGCGCGCGGGGTCCATCGCCCCCGCAAACGTGCCGCGCTCGAGCCCCACTATGGGTATGGCGTGCGAGACCGAGGGCAGGAACGCGACGCGGACGGACTCGCCTTCCGCGGGTGCCGCTCCCAGCGCGGCGGCGGCGCCAATGGCCACGGCTGCCGCGGCGCAGGCCACGGCCACCCTCCGGTCCATGCGCGCCGCGGCGCCGGCGCGCGTTAAATATGAATTGGTTTTTTAGCTCGAGCTATGGCGCGGGCCGCCCCCCGCGGTCAGGCCCCTGCCGTCTCGGCCTGGTCCTGCGCGGCGTCCTCTGGCCTGTGGCCTGCCCCGCGCTGCGGGTTGGCGTAGAGGCGCCCAAAGAGCTCCGTGTCGCGCGATATTCTCGGGTGCTCGGGATCCGCGAGTATGACCTCGTACCAGCAGTGCATCCCGTCGCGGTAGACAAAGTACGAGCCGAGGAGCGACATGTTTGGGTAGCGCTCTAGGACGCGCCTCTGCGCGACGACCTTGAGGCTGTCGTCGCCCTTTATCCTCGTCACGCCGAGGTGCTTTGGCCTGCGGCCCCCGCGCGGGCGCTGCCGGCGCATGCCCCCCGTCCCGACGCGCATCCGCACGACGGCGATACCCTGCTTTGCGCGGTAGCCGAGCCGGCGGGCCCTCTGCAGGCGCGTGGGCCTCTCTATGCGGACCATGGCGTCCTGGCGCCTCCACGCCACGGCGCGCTCGCGGATCTCCGGCGAGTTCTCCCTGAGCATGCGTGTCCACTGCCTCTCCTGCATCGCGTGCGCGCGCATTTCGCGCGCCTGCGCGCGAGGCCCCTTAATATCTATAGGCGGCCGCCCGGGGCGCCCAGGGCGGGCCGGCCCTCGCGTGGGCGTGGCCGGGCCCCGATCCCGCAGGGGCACGGCAGCCGGGGCCGCGCGCCTGGCCGTCATGCCCGCCTCGCCGTGCGGCGATCTTGCGCGGCATGCCGCAGGCGCACGCGCCGTCCCGGCCTCTCCGTGAATGGCCTTCCGGCGGGCCGGCAGCCTCCCCTTCCGGCGGGCCGGTAGCCGCTGGCCTGCCCCTGTTTCCCACACATTCCAAACGTATGCCCCGCGCCCGGACCCGGCCCAAACAGACCGATTAGGACATTGGCGGGGCGCCGGTGGCGCGGCAAAAGGCCACGCGGGAGGCGACGCAGGTGGCCAGGGGCATGGCGGGGAACGGCGGCTCCCTGGCGTCGGCGAGGCGGGCGATCGCGCCGGCCGCGCGCGGCCTCTGCACCGCAACCCGGCACAACAAAAAGTGCGGGCGCGACACGATCCTGGCCCTGATCGCGCTGGCCGCCAGCAGCGGCGCATCGGCCGGCGGCTGTCCGGGACTCCGCGGGCACTCCGGGGCCGTCGGCGGCGCGCCCACGGGCGAGTGGGCGCGCATCGTCATCCAGGCGCGCGGCGCCGACGGCGCGCTTCGCGCCCTGCGGGCGTC
>RHFA01000057.1 GCA_003724275.1 Thaumarchaeota archaeon S13 | reverse complement strand
AGGCTATGCGCGGCGTGAGGGTCGGGCCCCGCGCCGCCGTGGACATGGAGGGGGCCGCCGGCCCGGACGCCGCCATGCCCCCGGATGGCGCGGTCCGGGTATATCACGCCGCGGTGCCCGCGCCTGGCGTGCCCGCGGTGACGCCTGCTGCGGTCACACCCTAGAGTATTTTTTGAGCATTCGGGCAAATCAAGTTGGCACGCGCAATTACCAAAGGCTCGCGCGAGGCCCACGCGTGGCAGACGCAGGCGAGCTCGCCGCCGGCCTGGCCGAGTTTGGCCTGGGCCAGTACGAGGCGCGCGCATACGTCGCGCTCCTCTCGGGGGGCACGGCCACGGCCGGAGAGCTCGCGTACAGGGCAGAGATACCCCGCACAAAGGTCTATCCCGTGATGATGCGCCTCGAGCGCAAGGGCCTGGCGACTGTCGGGGGCCAAAAGCCCGTGACGTGCTCGGCGGTCCCCCCGAGCGAGTCCCTCGAGGAGGCGATCAGGGCCCAGATTGAAAAGGTAAACTCTATGAACGCGCTCGTCTCGGGCCTGCGGGCCGTGAGCGACGGCGCGAGGCGCCTGCGCGGGGCCGAGGAGCGCAAGTACACGCATGTCGGCCACGCCGGCGTCCTGGCCCGCGCGCGCGAGATGGCCGCCTCGGCGGCCTCCTCTGCCCACGCCATGGTCGATGACGCCGGCCTCGGCGTCGTCTCCGAGTGCGGCGCAGAGCTCGTCGCGGCGAGGCGCGGCGGGGCAGACGTGCGCGTTATCGCCTCGCCGGACTCGATCGGGACCGAGGCCCTCGCGTCGATGCCGCGCGGGATAGACCTGCGCATAGCCTGGCCCGGCCACAACTGTGTCGTCTTTGACGGCTCGGGCGTGATCGTCCTCGGGGGCGAGGCCGGCCGCGCCGCGGCCCTCGAGTCCTCGGCGATACTCGGCGGGGACCTAGAGCGCGCATTCGAGTCGGCGTGGGACCGCGCCGTGCCCGCCGCGCCGCTAGCCGCGCTGGAGGGCGGCGCCGCGCGCGAGGCGTACGACGCGATCGTCGTGCTCGGCGAGGCGGGCCTTGGCAGCGCGCTGGCCTCGGAGATATCGCGCAAGCCGCGCCGCATGGCCGCGCTCCTCGAGGAGAGGGGCATCGGCCTGGGCGAGCGGAGCCTCGGCGACGTCATCGGCATGGCCGACGCGGCGGTCCGCGCGACGTGCGGCGGGAGCGTCTCGCTTGACGAAAAGGGCGGCAGCATCATGGTGGAGTCCGGCGTCAACAGCGGCAGCTCGCTGCCGTGGGCCCGCATAATAGAGGAGTATCTCGGATCGCGCGGCGTGCGCACGAGGACCGTCTACCAGGCCCGCGCGCGCCGCGGCGAGCGCGTCCACATAAAGATGTCAGGGCGCCGCGCCGCGCCTCACAAGACTTAAAATTCGGGCGTCCCGGCGCGCGCGCCGTGTCAGCCGAGGAGAGGCTAGCCGCGTACCTGCTGGGCCCGCTGCCCGAGGCCCCCGCCGCGGCCGGCGCGTACGCGCAGGTCGTCGTCGCCGGCGGCCTCGCCTTTGTCTCCGGCCAGCTGCCCCTAAGCGGCGGCAAGGTGCGCTACACCGGCGCCGTCGGGCCAGAGAACGCCTCGGAGGGCCGCGAGGCGGCGCGCCTCTGCGCGATAAACGTCCTCTCGCAGCTCAAGGCCGAGATCGGGTCCCTTGACCGCGTTGCGCGCGTCGTTCGCCTGTCCGGATATGTCTGCTCGGAGCGCGGCTTTGCCGGCCAGCCGGCCGTCATGGACGGCGCGTCTGACATTTTCGCGGCGGCCTTTGGGCCGCGCACGCACGCGCGCGTGGCCATCGGCGTGGCGTCGCTTCCGCTCGAGGCGATGGTCGAGGTCGACGCGATTGCCGAGCTTGCACAGCCCTAGTCCAGGCGCCTGTTGAGCTCGCGCAGGAACACCCTGATCTTCGGCTCGGGCACGAGCGCGCCGCACGCCTTGCTGTGGCCGCCGCCGGACCCGCCGAGCTCCGTGGAGAGCGAGTTGACGAGCCTGCCCAGGTGGACCCTGCACGCCTTTGAGCCGCGCACGGAGACGGCGCACGTGCCGTGCGAGGTCCTCCTGCGAAACGCCACGCCGACGTCCTTGCCGGAGAGGCCCAGCGCAAAGTTGACGGCGCCGCCGGCGCCCGAGTCTGTCGTCTCGACATATCCGAGGTTTTTCATCCTCTTGAGGTTTCGCCTGACGCTAGACATGACCTCGGCGAGCTTTGCGGCGCCGAGGCGCGCCTGCTCGTACGCGCCGTCAATGTCGTGCGGGTAGCGCGACGCGGCCAGCGCGGCGACAATATCCTGCAGGTAGTCGGGATCCTTTTGCCTGCTGACAATGTTGTACGTGAGGACCGTCGCGCTCACTAGGGCAAACTGCCTGTCGTACGTGCGCAGCAGGCGCGCGCCGCCGGGCCGGTCCTCCATATAGTCGGTGATCGCCGCGCATGCGGCGACAAAGCGCGCGTGCTCGGAGAGGCGGCGCGAGAACGTCTGGTAGACCAGGACGCTGGCGCACTCGCCCGTGCTGTGGACCATCCTGACGCCGGCGGCCTCTATCCTGCGGCGCACGGCCGGCGCAATGTCGTGGTGGTCGATATATGTCACCTGCACGCGCCTCTTTCGCAGCGCGCGCAGGGCCTCGACAAAGGCGTCCTGGTTTTTCTTGCTCAGGCCCAGGTCGCAGATAAAGAGGCGCCTTAGCGCGGGGTCAGCAGATATCTCGGCGAGGGCCTCCATCTGGCCGGGATAGTCGACTAGGACCGTGCTGCCCCCAAAGGCCTCGCGTATGAGGGCCGCGGCGCTTATCCCGTCGGCGTCCTCCTTGTGCGAGAGGCAGACCGTCCTCGTCTTTGCGGGGGCGCGCGCGCGCGCGGCGGGCTTTGCCATCTGCGGGGCGCGCTCGATCCGTCCCATTTAAACCACAAATCCGCGCGCGGCGCCTGCTAGGCCCTGCGCCCGCGCGCCGGCAGGGCGCCTGCGGCCACGACGTGCTCGTAGAACGTCGTGCCGGAGAGCTGCGTGGCCTCGTCGAGCCTCTGCAGCTCGACGAGGCGCTCGGGCGTGGCCCCCAGCACGGCCTCGTCGACGCGCCGCATGAGGCGCCTCTCCTCGAAGGACATCGCCCGCGCCTGCCGGGCCTTGCGCTATATGGGGCGGTGTTAAAAGTTTAGACAAGGAGCTAAGCTGCGCGGCGCCCCCCGGCAGGCGCGTGTAGGTTATAATATCGCCGCGCTCGGCCCGCGCTCCAGAGTTGGAGACAAAGAACATTGGCCTGCGCGGCATAGAGGTCGCCGACACGCGCATATCGAACATTGACGGCGAGAGGGGCAAGCTCATCTACCGCGGGTATGACATTGAGGACCTCGCGCGCGAGTCCAGCTTTGAGGAGACGGCCTACCTCCTCCTGCATGACGCGCTGCCGACAAAGGCCGAGTATGCCGACTTTGTGCGCAGGCTAGCCGAGGCGCGCTGGATACCAAAGCAGATGCAGACAAACATGGGAAACTGGAGGAGGGACGCAGACCCCATGGACATGCTCCAGGCCTTCGTCGCGGCCCTTGCGGGATACTATGACGAGGAGTTCTCTACAAAGGAGGCAAGCTATGACCGCGCGATAAACCTGATAGCAAAGGTGCCCACAATAGTGGCGAGCTGGCAGCGCATACGCAACGGCCACTCGCCCGTGGATCCCGAACCAGGGCTGGGGCACGCGGCAAACTTTTTGCGCATGATGTCCGGCGAGACTCCGGACGCCGAGACGGCGCGCATATTTGACACGTGCCTCATACTCCACGCCGACCACACGTTCAACGCCTCGACGTTCACTGCGAGGCAGGTAGCCTCGACGCGCGCGCACATGTACTCGGCGGCGAGCGCGGCCATAGGCGCGCTGAGCGGCGAGCTCCACGGCGGGGCCAACTATGAGGTCATGCGCATGCTCCTTGACATCGGCAGCGTGGACAGGGTGGGGCCGTGGATAGGCGCGCGCATGGAGGCCGGCGAGCGCATCATGGGCATGGGACACGCCGTGTACCGCACGTTTGACCCGCGCGCCGTCGTCCTGCAGCGCCTCTCGCGCCAGCTCGCCGCAAAGACGGGCGACCCGTGGTATGCCATAACAGAGGCCGTCGAAAAGGCAACGATGGCCGCGATGAAAGAGTCAAAGGGGATTGACATATACCCCAACGTCGACCTCTATAGCGCGTCAGTCTACTATATGCTCAGGATACCCATGGACCTAAACACGCCGATATTCGCCATCTCGCGGGCCGTAGGGTGGGCGGCGCACGTCATCGAGGAAAAGTTCGCCGAGGCCGCGCCAAAGCCGGCCCTCTACAGGCCAAAGGCGATCTATGTCGGCAAGTACTGCGGGCCGGACGGCTGCGAGTACAAGCCGCTAGACCTTCGCTCCGGCGGCCAGCGCTAGTTGCGCGAGCGCGCCCACCTTTGGGCGCGCGAGTCCACGTCGTGCCGGTAGAGGACCTCAAAGACCATGTCATAGAACGACACGCCGCGCTTGCGCGCCTGCTCGTCGATCCAGCGTATGCCCTCGGCGAGCTCGGCGTCGTGCTCGGAAAAGGCGACGAGCTCGTCGACGGTGGCCGCAAACGTCCCCTCTGAGGCGTCCATCAGGCGCGCCTGCGGATCCGCGATCAAAAGGCGCAGGCGCAAAAAAAGTGGACCAAAAGCGCAGTTTTGCGGCGCTCCCCGGGGGCAAGGCAGGCGCGACCAGGCCAACGCCAGGCAACGGAGCCCCATATGAGAAAGTCTTTATATATGCCAGAATTTAAGGGGCGGCGATGGCGCTAGAGGCTCTGTCCACACGCCAGTATTTGGGCTGGACGCTGCATGAGCTCACTCAAGTCGCACAACATAGCGCCAAAATCCCACTTTCTGGCGGAGAGGCGCTCATAGACTTTGGCATAAAGCACGACCTGCGACCGGTTCACGTGATCAAAAATGGAGGAGAGGAGATCATAAATTACAGGGCAAGTCTCATGGATGAGGAAAAGCCGTACAATGTAGAGTGGTACGGCCTAAAGTGTGCGTTGGTAAAGAAGGGCGACACAATCAAGTTGATGACGCAGGATGAAATTTGAGGTTAGCGGCAAGCTCGACAACACGCTGAATGAAATAGCCGGCGACGTTGAGGACAGAATAGCTTGTCATAACTCATAGATTTTCCGATAAAATAATGCAACGGGCGTGTGAAACATATCAAAAAATGCGTAGTCTGTGCATCATGGGATAAACGACGGGTAGCAGTAGCATCCAATTCCCCATGCGTGTCCAGGGCAGTTAGGAGTGATTCGGTGCTGCCAGTTGAGCCATAGAGGGGGTGCGCCATAGACACGTCCATGGCGTGTCGTGTGTTTTCACTAGAAAATGGCTAGATGGAATTCAGCAAGACCCCAATGTCCTGCAGGTTTGTGCCCGTGTGGCCCGTCACGACCAGCCCGCCACGGCGCGCAAAGAGCGCATTAGAGTCGCTGCAAGCGAGGAATTTCCCTATCTCGCGCGGCGTGGCGACGCCGGGATCGGCCAGCGCGCCGGCGGCGCGCGTGTTGCCGTCAATCCCGTCTGTCCCCACCGACGCGGCGACCGTGCCCTGCCGGCGGCAGCGCAGCAGCAGTCGCGCGACGAGCTCCTGGCTCCTGCCACCCCTGCCGCCGCCGCGAACGCGCACCGTCGGCTCGCCGCCAAACACGACGCACGTGCGCCGGCGCGCCGGCAGCATTGCGGCAATCCTGCGCGCGGCCTCGCCGACGTCCCCGTACGAGTCGGCCTCGCGGACCGCATATCCCAGCGAGCGCGCCGTTGCGCGCATCGCCGCGACGCAGTCGGCGTTGGAGGCGACGACGGCGTGCGGGATGCGCCTCGCGCGCCGGCTCGCTGCGCGCCTGCGTCCGCCGAGCGCTCTGATGGCCGCGCGCGGCACGCGTGATAGTATGCGGTGCCTCTTGAGGACCGCGAGCGCCGTGGCGGGGTCATAGGCGGACGCCATGGTGCATCCCGAGGAGACGTCGGCGGGGTCGTCGCCGCGCACGTCAGAGGCCACGAGGGCCGCGCCGTCGCACTCCATGCCCTCCACGAGGCCGCCTCCCTTTATGCGCGAGAGGCCGCGGCGGACGAGGTTTATCTCGCGTATCGTGGCGCCCGAGGAGATTAGGAGGGCCGTCGTGCGGGCCTTCTCCTCTAGGGTCACGCCGTCCGGGGCCGCCAGCATCGCCGAGCCGCCGCCAGAGACCAAAAAGAGCGCAAGGTCGCCCCTGCGCAGCGACGCGACGCGGCCCGTCACGGCCCGAGCGGCGGCGACGCTGCGGCGCGTCGGCAGGGGGTGGCTCGACCGGACCACGTCGTACCTCGAGCTGTCCAGGCGCGGGGCCGGCGAGCCGGCAGGAACCACGACAATCCCGTCGCTGGCCGGCGCGGCGGCGTCGGCGGCCTCGGCCATGGCCGCGGCGGCCTTGCCATAGGCGACGACGCAGACGCGGCCGTACTCCGAGAGGCGGACCCGCCTCCGGCCGGCCCGCAGGACGCCGCCGGCGAGTGCCGAGGCGACGCCGGGCCCCACGTCGGCGGCCCGCAGGCCCGCCCTGATGACCGATAGCGCGTCAGACTCGGGGCCAGAGCCCCTCGCGCCGCGCAGGACCGCCCCCACGGGGCCCGCAGGGCAGCCAAGATATAATAATGAACGTTTTGGGGGCGCCGCCGATGCACGGGGTGCTAATCCCAAGGTCGATAAAGTTCGGCGAGGACGCGCTGGGCCAGGCCGACTATCCCGCCGGGGCCCTGATCGTGACGACGGCCCCGCCGAGCCTCTCGGACAAGTGGATATCGAGGATGGGCATAAAGGACTATTCGCTCTTTGACAAGGTGACCCCCGAGCCGTCCATAGAGGACGTAAAGGCCGTGGTCGCCGAGTATTCCGAAAAGAGGCCCTCGGCCCTCATCGGCCTAGGCGGGGGCAGCTCGCTTGACGTCGTGAAATACGCGAGCAAGGAGATGGGCCTGCCAAAGGTCCTAATCCCGACGACCTTTGGGACCGGCGCCGAGATGACTACGTACTGTGTCCTCAAGTTTGACGGCAAGAAAAAGCTCCTGCGCGACGACGCGTTTCTCGCGGACATGGCCGTCATAGACTCGTACTTTATGGACGGGACGCCCGAGCAGATTGTCAAAAACTCCGTGTGCGACGCGTGCGCGCAGGCGACAGAAGGCCACGACAGCAAGCTCGGAAACGAGCTTACCCGGATGTTCTGCGAAAAGGCCTTTGACATACTGTATGCGGCGATAATGGAGGGCAGGCCAGAGGACTATCCGTACGGGTCCATGCTCTCCGGGATAGGCTTTGGCAACTGCTCGACGACGCTGGGCCACGCGCTCTCCTACGTGTTCTCCAACGAGGGCGTCCCGCACGGCTACTCGCTGTCCGCGTGCACGACGGTGGCCCACAAGCACAACAAGTCGAGGTTTTACGGCCGCTTCAAGGAGGTCGTGGAGAAGCTCGGCTTTGAGCCGCTCAAGCTCGAGGCCGACGTCTCCGAGGCCGCCGACACCATAATGACTGACAGGGGGCACCTTGACCCAAACCCGATCCCCATATCAAAGGAGGACGTGGTGAAATGCCTCGAGGACATAAAGGCCGGCAGCCTCTGAGCGCGGCGCGCCGCGCCCGCACGGGGCCAACTAGACTTATTTACCGCAGGCATGGGGGCGCGTGGCGTTGGCAAGGCTAAAGTTCGGCATCCAGAACGGGCTCAACGTCGCGCGCGCCGGCTACTCTGAGGACCAGATATTCACGGCGTGCATACTCGCCGACAGGGTCGGGTATGACTCGATATGGTACATGGACCACACCAACGTCCCGCAGTGGTCCAACGCCGTCGTCCTGGACCCGTGGGTCATGCTGCCGGCGATCGCCGCGCAGACGCGCAACGTCGAGCTCGGCACGTGCGTGACTGACGCGATAAGGCGCCACCCGTCAAACATCGCGCTGGCCACGATAACGCTTGACCGCATATCCAACGGGCGCGGCGTGCTCGGCATTGGGGCCGGCGAGGCCCAGAACCTAAAAGAGTTCTGCATACCCTTTGAGAGACCCGTCTCAAAGTGGGAGGAGCAGATCCAGGTCATACGCAAGCTCTTCGAGTCGTCTCCGGAGAACCGCGTGAGCTATGAGGGCAAGCACTATCGCCTAGAGGACGCGTGCCTGCAGGCCGCGCCCGTGACGAGGCCGCACCCGCCCATATACATGGCCGCCGGCGGGCAGCGCACGCTGCGCATGTGCGGCAAGTACGGCGACGGGTGGCTCCCCATAGGCTACACGCCGGAGCTCTTCGCAGACCACGCCGCCGTCATAAAGGGGTCAATGGACGAGAACGGCCGCGACGGCGAGGGGTTCCAGTTTGCGCTTGACATTGACGTGTACTTTTCAGACGACGCCGAGGCGTCGTGGGCAAAGATGAAGGAGGCCATAAAGGTGAGCCTCTTCAAGCCCGAGATACTGCGCGTCCACGGGATAAAGGGCGTCGAGGGATTTGACTTTAAAAAGTACTTTACAGAGTATTCCATGTCAAACCAGGAGTGGATTGTCAAGATGCGCGAGGCGGCGACAAACATACCCGACAGCGTCGCGCGCTCGTCAGTGGCAGTCGGGACGCCCGAGGACATCATACCCGTCTTTGAAAAGTTTGGCAGGGCCGGCGTCAACCACTTTGTCATCAGGTTTTGGGGCTCGAACTATTTCGGCAGCATTGACAAGTTTGCCAGCGCCGTCATGCCGCACCTGCGCGAGTCCTCCGAGTCAAGCAGGACGTTCTTTAGGGGAATCTGAGCGTGCAGCTCCTCGGGCGCCTGGAGATCGGGAGCGCCGAAAAGATCGCCGAGGTCCTTGCCGGCGAGCACACGGGCCGCCTTGCGACCGTCGACGCGTCGGGCCACCCGCAGGTCATACCGATGAACTTTGCGCTCCTTGACGGCGCGATATACATGCACTCGCACACCAGGGGAGAAAAGCTCGACAACATTGCGCGCGACGCGCGCGCGGGCTTTGAGGTGGACCGCGAGTACGAGTACCTGCCGTCGTACTATGCCGACGAGCACGACGCCTCGCTGGCCGACACGCTCTATGCGAGCGTCGTCATAAAGGGCACCGCAAGCGTCGTGGAGGGCGAGGCAGAAAAGTGCCGCGCGCTCAACGCGCTCATGTCAAAGTACCAGCCAGAGGGCCGCTACGACCCCGTCAGGGAGGGCGACGCGGTCCTCGGCGAGGTCGCCGTGATAAAGGTCGTGCCCTCCTCGATGCGCGGCAAGTACAAGATCGGCCAGCACCTCAGGGCCGGCGAGCGCCTCGAGCTCGCGCGCAAGATACTCGAGAGGCGCGGCGAGGCCGCGCTCTCGACGCTGCGCGTCATGGGCTTTGAGGTCCGCGGGGGCGAGCCCCACATGGTCGAGGAGCCCAGGTGGTAGGGGCCGGCCGCGCGCAGGCCTCTCGCCGCGGGCCCGGGCGGCGCCAAAACCCCGCCACGGTTTAAATCACGATTTTTGCGCGCGTGCGCGGCATTGCAGAGGCAAGAGCACGCGTTTGAGATCTCCTCGGCGTTCGAGCCGGCAGGAGACCAGCCCGAGGCGATCGAGGCCCTCGTGGGCGGGGTCCGCAGGGGCGGCCAGTCCCAGACGCTCCTGGGCGTCACGGGCAGCGGCAAGACCTTCACGATAGCCAACGTGATCGCACAGTCGGGCCGGAGCGCGCTGGTCATATCGCACAACAAGACGCTCGCCGCGCAGCTCTACTCGGAGCTAAAGCAGTTCTTTCCAAACAACAATGTTGGCTACTTTATATCGTACTATGACTATTACCAGCCGGAGAGCTATATCCCGCAGACGGACACGTACATCGAAAAGGACACGCAGGTCAACGAAAAGATAGAAAAGCTGCGCCTCGAGGCCACGGCGATGCTCCTCTCCGGCGAGCCGACGATCATAGTCGCGACGGTCTCGTGCATATACTCGCTCGGCAACCCCGCGGACTGGAAGGACATGTCCATACACCTCGCCGCCGGAGACGAGCCGGGCAGGGCCGGCCTGGTCCGCAGTCTCATCGCCGCGAGGTACGAGCGCAACGACACGGAGCTCGCGCCAGGGAGGTTTCGCGTCAGGGGCGACACCGTCGACGTCATACCGGCGTACTCGGAGGACGTCGTGAGGGTGTCCCTCTTTGGCGACGAGGTCGAGTCGATCACGGTCCGCGATCCCGTCTCGCTTGACGCGAGGCGCGAGCTGCAGACGATCCGCATATTTCCCGCAAAGCACTACCTCATAGCCGACGACGTGCGCGAGCGCGCGATAAGGGAGATAAGGGCAGAGCTTGCCTCGCGCCTCCCCGAGCTTCCCGAGCTCGAGAGGCAGCGCCTCGAGATGCGCACAAAATACGACCTGGAGATGATCGAGGAGCTCGGATACTGCTCTGGCATCGAGAACTATTCGCGCCACTTTGACGGGCGCAAGGCCGGCGAGCAGGCGTTCTGCCTCATGGACTTTTTTGGGCCCGGCTTTTTGCTAGTCATAGACGAGTCGCACGTGACGCTCCCGCAGCTCCACGGCATGGCCGCCGGGGACCGCTCGCGAAAGGACCAGCTCGTGAAATACGGCTTTAGGCTGCCTAGCGCGTACGACAACCGGCCCCTCGTGTTTGGCGAGTTTGAGCGGTACATGCGCGACACGATATTCGTCTCGGCGACGCCGGGCGAGTACGAGCGCAAGCGCTCGGCGCGCACAGTCGAGCAGCTCGTGCGGCCCACTGGCCTGCTCGACCCGACAGTCGAGGTCCGCCCGACAGAGGGCCAGATGGCAGACCTCGTCTCGGAGATACGCAAGAGGGCCGAGGCCGGCGAGCGCACGCTCGTCACGACGCTGACAAAGCGCATGGCAGAGGATCTCGCCGAGTACCTCTCAAAGAGGGAGGTCCGCGTGCGCTACATGCACTCGGAGATCGAGGGCCTGCAGAGGACAGAGCTCATAAGGCAGCTGCGCCTCGGCGAGTTTGACGTCCTGGTGGGAATAAACCTGCTGCGCGAGGGCCTTGACATACCCGAGGTCTCGCTCGTCGCCATAATGGACGCCGACAAGGAGGGGTTTTTGCGCAACGTGACGAGCCTCGTGCAGACGTTTGGGCGGGCCGCGCGCAACACGTCTGGCGCCGTCATAATGTACGCCGACAGGCAGACGCGCTCGATGCGCGAGGCGATCGCCGAGACCGAGCGCAGGAGGGCCAGGCAGGCCGAGCACAACAGGAGGCACGGCATCGTGCCGCAGACGATCACAAAGGCCGTCCCCGAGCAGGCCGCCGCGCTTGATGACACGAGGCACCGCTCCTCGCACGACCTGGCCGCCGAGGTCATCGGCCTCGAGGCCCGCATGAAAGAGTGCGCGACAGACCTCGACTTTGAGGGGGCCATCGAGTGCCGCGAGCGCATCAGGGCAATACAAAAGGAGATTGAGAGAAAGGATGGGCGGTGACTTGCTGCGCGTGCGCGGGGCGCGCCACCACAACCTCAAGAACGTCAGCGTCGACATACCAAAGGGCCGCCTGGTCGTCATAAGCGGCCTCTCGGGGTCTGGCAAGTCGACGCTCGCCTTTGACACGATATACGCCGAGGGCCAGCGCCGGTACGTAGAATCGCTCTCGGCGTACGCGCGGCAGTTCCTAGAGATGATGGACAAGCCCGACGTCGACTCGATAGAGGGCCTCTCGCCGGCGATATCTATACAGCAAAAGACGACGAGCAAAAACCCGCGCTCGACTGTGGGCACGACGACGGAGATATACGACTATCTGCGCCTCCTCTACGCGCGAATTGGCAAGCCGCACTGCGCCGAGTGCGGGCGGGCCATAACGACACAGTCAGTAGACACGATATGCGACACGGTCCTAGGCGAGTTTGCCTCAAAAAAAATCATGGTCCTCTCCCCGCTGGTCCGGCGCAAAAAGGGAACGCACGAAAAGGTCATCGCGCAGGCGCGCCGCGACGGCTACTCGCGCGTGCGCATAGACGGCGAGGTCGCCGGCCTCGACGGCAAGATCGGCGCGCTTGACCGCCAAAAGTGGCACAACATCGAGATTGTCGTCGACCGCCTCGCCGCCTCGCAGCAGGAGCGCTCGCGCCTCTTTGAGGCCATGCAGGCGGCCCTCAAGGCCTCGCGCGGCTACGCCATGGTCGCGACTGCCGACGGCAAGGAGCGCGTCTTTTCGCAGAGCAACGCGTGCGCGCACTGTGGGACGAGCATCGGCGAGCTAGAGCCCCGCACGTTCTCGTTCAACTCGCCGTTTGGGATGTGCCCCAAGTGCAACGGCCTGGGCGTGATGATGGAGTTTGACGCCGAGCTCGTCATACCCGACGAGTCCCTCTCGCTGCTGGACGGCGCCATCGTGCCCTGGCGCGGCAGGGCATCGCCGTTCAAAAAGCAGGCCCTGCGGGCCGTTGGAAAAAAGTTCGGCTTTGACCTGATGACTCCCGTGAGCCGCCTGACCAAGGCGCAAAAGCGCGTCATACTGCACGGGACTGGCGACGAGCTAAAGTTTCGCTACACGACGGCCGCAGGCGACACGTGGTCGTACACGGACACGTTTGAGGGCGTCCTGCCGCAGCTGAAGAGGAGGTTCCGCGAGACAGAGTCCGACGCAAAGCGCGAGTGGCTCAAGCAGTTCATGCGAGACACGCCGTGCGAGGCGTGCGGGGGCAAAAAGCTGCGCCCCGAGGCACTCGCAGTCAAGGTCGGCGACAGGGGAATCATGGAAGTCTGCGACCTGCCCATAGACGAGTGCCACGCGTTCTTTACGGGCCTGCGCCTTGACAGGATGTCGCGCCAGATAGCCGCCGGCGTGCTAAAGGAGGTCGTCGAGCGCCTCGAGTTCCTGCGCAACGTCGGCCTCGACTATCTCACGCTCAACCGCCTGAGCTCGACGCTCTCGGGAGGCGAGTCGCAGAGGATACGCCTCGCCACGCAGATCGGCTCAAACCTGACCGGCGTGCTCTATGTCCTAGACGAGCCGACTATCGGGCTGCACAACCGCGACAATGACAGGCTCATGGGCACGCTCACGCGCCTGCGCGACCTCGGGAACACGGTCATAGTCGTAGAGCACGACGAGGACATGATCAGGGGCGCGGACTGGATAATCGACCTCGGGCCGGGGGCCGGCGTCCACGGCGGCAGGGTCGTCTTTGAGGGAACGCTCGCGCAGATGCTCGACGGCAAGGCCTCCGTCACGGGCCGCTACCTCAAGGACCACTCGATCATACGCCTCGGGCAGCGCTCGCGCAAGAGGCGCGGCACGCTGACCGTGTCAGGCGCCTCGGAGAACAACCTGCAGTGGATCAACGTGGACTTTCCCATAGGCCTCCTCATCGCCGTGACGGGCGTCTCCGGCTCGGGCAAGTCGACCCTGGTCAACGAGATACTCCTAAAGGCCCTCAACAGGAGCACGTACGGCTCGCGCGAGAGGCCCGGCAGGCACAGGGCCATACGCGGGGAGCACCGCCTCGACAAGGTCATAGGCATAGACCAGTCGCCCATAGGGCGCACGCCGAGGTCAAACCCTGCGACGTACATCGGCGTGTTTACGCACATACGCGAGCTCTTTGCGTCAACAGAGCTCTCGCGCGAGCGCGGGTACGCTCCGGGCCAGTTCTCCTTTAACGTCGCGTCGGGCAGGTGCTTTGCGTGCGAGGGCGACGGGATAAAGCTCATCGAGATGCAGTTCCTCTCGGACGTGCACGTCAAGTGCGACGAGTGCCGCGGAGCGCGCTACAACTCGGAGACGCTCGCGGTCCTCTACAAGGGAAAGAGCATAGCCGACGTGCTCGACATGACCGTCGAGGCGGCCCTCGAGTTCTTTGGCAACATGCCTGCCATACGGCGCAAGCTGCAGACGATGCAGGACGTGGGCCTGGGGTACATACGCCTGGGCCAGTCCTCGACGACGCTCTCTGGCGGCGAGGCCCAGCGCGTCAAGCTCGCCTCGGAGCTCTCAAAGCGCGCCACTGGGCGCACGCTCTACGTGCTAGACGAGCCGACGACTGGCCTCCACTTTGCCGACGTCGAAAAGCTCCTTGCCATACTTGACAGGCTCGCCATGGGGGGCAACACGGTAATAGTCATAGAGCACAACATGGACATCATAAGGAACGCCGACTGGATAATAGACCTCGGGCCGGAGGGCGACAACAAGGGCGGGCAGGTCGTCGCCGAGGGGACCCCCGAGGAGGTCGCCGCCGGCGCGGGCCACACGGCGCGCTATCTCGCGCGCCACATGGGGAGATGACGCGCGACGCGCGGGCCGCCGGCGCGCCAGAGGGCCCCGGCGTGTACATCATGCGCGACGCGGCCGGCGAGGCCATATACATCGGCAAGGCAAAGAACCTCAAGAGCCGCGTCTCGTCGTACTTTGTCGGGACGCATGACGCAAAGACGGCAAGCCTCGTCGAAAAGGTGGCCACCATCGAGTATGTCCTGCAGGACAAGGAGTCCGAGGCGTTCCTTCTAGAGTCCAACCTCATAAAGCGCCACCGCCCGAGGTACAACATTGAGCTAAAGGACCAGCAGCGCTACACGTACCTGCGCATAACCGGCGAGAGGTACCCGCGCCTCGTGGTCGCGAGGCGCACGCGCGGCGGCGGCTTTGTGGGCGACGGGCGCGTGTACGGGCCGTTCACGCGCGGGAGCTCAAAGATACTCACGATAGGCTCGCTGAGAAAGGCCTTCAAGGTGCGCATCTGCAAGACGCTCCCCAAAAAGGCGTGCCTCGAGTACCACCTGGGCAACTGTGACGCGCCGTGCGAGTTCGAGTCCGCCGCGCGCGAGTATGCCGGCCACATCGGCGACCTAAAGGCTGTCCTGCGCGGGGGGGCCGCGGCGCGCGAGTTCACCGCGCGCCTGCGCGCAGAGATGGAGGAGGCCTCCGAGGCCCTCGAGTTCGAGCGCGCGATGGGCATACGCGACACGCTCTGGCGCCTGGGCGCGCTGCACGAGGGCCAGAGCGTGGAGAGGCCAGAGGGGACCGCCGACGAGGACTATGTCGCGATGCGCACCGACGAGTCCGGCCAGGTCGCCCTCGTGATGACGATGAGGGGCGTGCGCGGCGTCATACGCGACACGGAGCGATTCGAGTTTGACCTTGTCGCTGACAACACGCTGGCCAACTTTGTCTACCAGTACTATACGACGCGCGATATCCCGCGGTACGTCGTGGCCAGCGAGGCCCCCGAGGGCGCCGCGGGCCTCGAGGCGGCCCTTGCGGAGGCGTGCGGGCATGACGTGTCGATCATAGTGCCCAAGAGCGGCAAGAGGCGCAGGGTCATTGACATGATCCTGCGCAGCCTTGACGTCGTGAGGGCCGCGCGCGCGGCGCCGGGCATGGCCGAGCTGCGCGACGCGCTGGGCCTCGAGCGCGCGCCGCGGGCCATAGAGTGCTTTGACATATCAAACCACGGGGACGACTATGCCGTCGGCGCAATGTCGCGCCTCGTCGACGGCGAGCCGGACAGGGGCGGCTATAGGAACTTTGTCATACGCACGGTGTCCGGCCGCGACGACTATGCGATGATGGCCGAGGTCGTGAGGCGGCGCTACTCGCGCCTCGCCGACGAGGGCGGGCCCATGCCAGACCTCGTGCTCATCGACGGCGGGCGCGGGCAGCTGCGCGCGGCCCTCGGGGCACTCGAGGACGCCGGCGTCGAGGTCCCGTGCGCGTCGATCGCAAAGCGCGAGGAGGAGGTGTACGTGCCCGGAAGGGACGCGCCGGTCCGCCTCGACAGGCGCAGTCCCGCGCTGCACGCGCTGCAGCGGGCACGCGACGAGGCCCACAGGATTGGCGTGAGGCACAACCGCAGGCTGCGCGCGCCTAGGCGCGAACGGCGCGGCCGCGCCTGAGGCGCACGCGCCCGTCGGCGACCATCGAGGCGGCCTCGACGTATGCCCTGTGCTCCTGCGCGAGTATGCGCGCAGAGAGCGACTCCTCGGTGTCGCCGTCGAGGACGCGCACGGCGCGCTGGACGATTACAGGGCCAGTGTCTACTCCGGCGTCGACAAAGTGGACCGTGCAGCCCGTCACGCGCACGCCGGCGTCAAGGGCCTGGCGCTGCGCGTTCAGCCCTGGAAACGAGGGCAGCAGGGCAGGATGGACGTTGAGGACGCGGCCCCTGTACTCTGAGACCAGCTCGGGGCCGACTATGCGCATATACCCCGCGAGGCAGACGAGGCCGGCGCGCGGCGTGACGCCGTGGCGGCGCAGCGCAGAGCGTATCTCGCGGTCATACTTGGCGCGGCCCCCGGCAAAGCCGGCGCTCCGGACAGTCTCGGTGGGCACGCCGAGCCTGCGCGCGGCCTCGAGGCCCGCGGCGCCCTCGCGGCTAGACACGACGACGGCCGGCTCTGCCCTGATGCGCCCCGCGAGCGCGGCGCGCACGAGGGAGACCATGTTGCTCCCCCTCCCGGATATCAGGACCGCCATGCGCGGCGGCGCGCGCGGGCAGGGCCGCGATTCCCCCCTTTCCATGGCGCGGCGGCGCGCACGGGGCCGCATATAACCCTCGTGGGGGCGGCCGCTGGGCCAAAACCGCGCGCGCCCTGGGCCAGCTCCGGGCAAACGGCGGTGTTTATAGCGGCGCCCCTCCGGCCCCGCGGCGCATTGGGGCCGTCTGTGGTCGCCGGGAGGCGCGGGATCGTCTGCGAGACGCGCGGGCGCGAGGTCTGCCTGGATCCCCCTGGCCGCGTCGGGGCGCGCCTGGCCTTTGTCTCGCACGCGCACGCCGACCACCTGCCGGCCTCGGGGACCTCCGCCGTCTCCTCCGAGGAGACGCGCGCGCTCGCCGGCGCCAGGGACGTGGCGATCCACGGCGCGGACGGCGGCGGCCTCGAGATGGTCGACGCGGGCCACATACTCGGCTCGCGCGGGCTGCTCTTTGACGACATTTTCTACACGGGCGACATTTGCACGCGGGCCCGCGCGTTCATGCGCGGCGCGCGCGTGCCGCGCTGCCGCACGCTCATAACCGAGACGACCTTTGGCCTCCCGTCATTTTCCTTCCCGCCGCCCTCCGAGGTCGCAAGGAGGGTCAACGGGATTATATCCTCGGCGTTTGAGCGCGGGCGCCCCGTCATCCTCGTCGGCCACCAGCTCGGCAAGGCGCAGCTGCTCACGCACATGTTTGGGCACTGGGCGCCGCTGTACGCGCACGACTCGATAAGGGCGATAAACGGCGTCTATGCCGAGATGGGCGTCAGGATGCCCGAGACCGTCGGGCATACCGAGGCCGAGTCGCGCGGCCTCCTCGCGCGCGGCCCGTGGGTCATGGTCGCGCCGATGGGGGCCGGCGCGCTCATATCGGGCCTGCGCAGGAGGCACCGCGCAGTGACCGTGGCCTTTAGCGGGTGGGCCGGCTCTGGGCATGCCGCCGAGAGGCGCGGGGCCGACTATGTCGTGCCCCTGAGCGACCACTGTGACTTTGGCGAGCTCGTCGGAATGGTCGTGGCCAGCGGGGCCGAGACCGTCTACACGACGCACGGCTATGCCGACGAGTTTGGGGCCCACCTGCGCACGATGGGCATTGACGCGCGTCCCGTCCCCAGGGCGCGCCTCAAGGGTTAATTAGAAGCGCCGCCGGCGCGGCGCGCAGTGCCGGGGTCGCCTAGCCTGGTGGGGCGCGCGCTTGGAAACCCTTCCGGGCCACACAGCGCGTATTCGCAAGAGTACGGGAGTTCGAATCTCCCCCCCGGCGCCAAACCATCCTGCGCGCGCGCGACCCGCCATGGCCAGGTTTGACGTCGCCGTCATCGGCGCAGGCGTGCTGGGAGCGTGCGTGGCGTACTGGATATCCTCGACGTGCCGCGCCTCTGTCTGCGTGCTGGAGGCCGGCGGCGCGCCGGCCCTGCATGCGAGCTCGCGCAACACGGGCGTCGTCCACTCGCCGTTCTACCTAGAGCCGCGCTCGCGCGCCGAGATGGCCTCGGCGATGGTCGCCTCGAGGCCCATGTGGAAGCGCATGGCGGGGCGCGCCGGCGCGCCGTGGAGGGAGGTAGGCGTGCTCGAGGTTGCCGTGGATGACTCGCAGCGCTCGGCGCTGGAGCGCCACGCGCGCTGGGGGCCGCAGAACGGCATGGCCGACGGCGACGTCGAGCTCCTCGACGGGCGCGAGGCCGCCGCGCTCGAGCCCAACGTGCGCGCCGCCGCGGCCCTGCGCTGCGCGACAGAGGCGGCGACGGACTTTGCGCTCCTCACGCGCGCGGTCCTCTCCGAGGCCGAGGCCGCCGGCGCGGCCGTCGCCGTGGGCCGCGACGTCACGTCGATCACGGCATCTGGCGGCGGCCACGAGATCCGCGCGCGCGGCGCGCCGGGGATCGGGGCAGGCATGGTCATAAACTGCGCCGGCGCGCGCTCCCTAGAGGTCGCGCGCATGCTCGGCCACGGGGCCGGCCACACCGCGCTCCACTTTCGCGGCGAGTACTGGCGGGCCGCGCGCGAGCACGCCTCGATGGTCGGCACGTCAGTCTACTCTGTCCCGAGGTACCCAGAGTACCCGTTTCTCGACCCGCACTGGATCGTGCGCGCAGACGGGGGCGCCGAGATTGGCCCAAACGCCGTGCCAGTCGCCGCGCCGGCGGCCTATGAGGGCTCTGGCGGCGCGCGGGCCGTGGCCTCAAAGCTGCGCGAGGTCGCATCTGGCGGGGCCGCGCGCCTCCTGCGGGATCCCGCCTTTTTGCGCATGGCCGCCGCCGAGTGGCGCAGCTCGCTGTCGCGCTCGGCGATGGTCTCGAGGATACGCGCGTTCGTGCCGGCGGCGCGGCCCCGCATGTTCACGCGCCGCGGGATGGCCGGCATACGGACCCCCATAGTCACGCGCGAGGGCAGGATGGCCACCGAGACGATGGTCGAGGTCTCTGGCGGCGCGTGCAGCGTGCTAAACTACAACTCTCCGGGGGCCACGGGCGCGCCGGCGTGGGCCGCGCGCCTCGTGGCGCGGCTGCGCGAGGGCGGCCACCTGGCAGCCGCTGGCCGAGAGTCGGGCCGCGCGTGGGCAGAGGCCGAGGCCCTCGGGCAAGGTTAATACCGCGCCGCGCGCGGGGGCGGGGCCGATGATGCCTAGCACGTGCTCGGTGGGGGAGGCCGGCCGGCGCTGCCCGAACGCGCCGACGAGGGTAATCTCGATAGACTCGGCTGACGGCGAGTACATGGTGGGCGTCGCGTGCGAGCGCCAC
>RHFA01000063.1 GCA_003724275.1 Thaumarchaeota archaeon S13 | reverse complement strand
GCGAGATGGGCGGCGCCATGGCCGGCGAGATGGGCGGCGCCATGGCCGGCGAGATGGGCGGCGCCATGGCCGGCGAGATGGGCGGCGCCATGGCCGGCGACGACAGGCTCGTCGTGATCGAGACGGCCTCGGGGACGTTCACGATCGAGCTCTTTGATGATGACGCGCCAAACCACGCGAGCAACCTCCGAAACCTCGCCGACACGGGATACTATAACGGGACGCTCTTTCACCGGATAATCTCGGGCTTTATGATCCAGGGCGGCGACGACAACACAAAGGAGGGCAACCCGTCGACGTGGGGCCAGGGCGGCGAGGCGTACGGCCCGAACGACAACATTGACGCCGAGTTTAACGACATCATGCACGTGCCGGGGATCGTCTCGATGGCGCGCTCGGCTAGCCCCGACAGCGCCGGATCGCAGTTCTTTATAGTGCACGGTGACGCGACCTTCCTTGACGGCCAGTACACGGCGTTTGGGAGGATCGTGACCGAGGAGAGCCGTGACGCGCTAGAGGCCATAGCCACGCTAGAGACGACGGCCGGCGACCAGCCAGTCGACACGGACGCCGCGCGCGTGCTCGGCGCGTACACGGTCGCGCGCTCTGAGGCCGGCGAGCTGCTCGAGCTCGGCGAGCCAGAGCGCACCGGCGATGACGGCGCAACGGACGAGGAGGCCGAGGACGCCGACCCGTCGCTGATCACGCCGGCTGACCTCGAGGACGGCGTGTACAGAAACGCCAGGCTCGGCATATCGTTTGCGCCGCCGGCCGGCTGGAGCGTGCAGGAGCTCCCGACGCCAAAGCCCGGCCCGGAGGTTCCCGACCTCGTCGTGGTCGGCCCCGAGGACGACGGCCTGCCGCCCGTGATCTCCCTGGACGTGCAGTTTGCCGCAGACAGGACGCTCGAGGAGTACATTGAGCACCGCAACTCTTTTCGCGCCGTCGCCATCGAGTCCGGCGAGCTGGAGATCGAGGGCGCCGAGGGCGCCGAGATCAACGGGCGCGAGGCGCTCGCGCAGGACGCCAGGGGCACGTTTGTCTCGCAGGGCGCCGAGAGGGAGATCGCCTTTAGGGAGATCGTCACCGAGTCGGAGGGCAAGTTTTACGCGCTGACGTTCATGTCCGAGGCCGACGAGTTTGAGGGCAACATGGGCCTCTTTGAGGGAACGCTGGGCACGTTCATGGTGCCCGCCGACGCGCAGGGCGAGGACGCAGGCGAGGACATGGCCAGGGAGGCCGGCGCCGAGCGCGGCGGCGGCTGCCTGATAGCCACGGCCGCGCACGGCACGGAGATGGCCGCCGAGGTGCAGGCCCTGCGCGAGATCCGCGACTCTGTCCTGCTTAGCACGGGGGCCGGCTCGGCGTTCATGTCGGCGTTCAACGGCGTCTACTATTCCTTCTCGCCGGCAGTCGCGGACTGGGAGCGCGAGAGCCCCGAGCTGCGCGCGGCGGTCCGCGCGCTCTTGGCCCCGATGCTCGCCTCGCTCTCGATAATGTCGGCCGCCGAGCCGGGCTCGGAGCTCGGCGTGGCCGCGCTCGGCTCGCTCGTCATCGCGCTAAACGCGGGCCTCTATGTCGCCGCGCCGGCGGCGCTGGCGTGGCGCCTCGGGCGACGGTGACCGTTGCGGTCCCCGCACGTCGTCGCGCCGGCGATCGCGTTTGGCGTGCTCATATTTACCGTGGCGTGGGCGTGGTTTTATGAGGGCGAGCGCCCGCCGTGCGTCGGCAGCACCGACGCGGCGATGTGCTGGCAGGGCCACGTCACGCGCGTCATCGACGGCGACACGCTTGACATTGACAACACGCGCATAAGGCTCGTCCTGGTTGACGCGCCAGAGCGCGGCGAGGACGGGCATGGCGAGGCGACTGCGCTGCTGGCGAGCCTGTGCCCCGTCGGCGCGCGCGCCGCAGTAGACGTGGACGACGCGCAGCGCGGAGGAAGCCACGGCCGCGCAATAGCCACGGTCGCATGCGAGTCCGACGGCACGGCCACAGTCGCCAACGCCGAGATGGTGAAAAGCGATCACGCGTCAGTCTATGGCGAGTTTTGCAAGGCCACCGAGCTCACAAGGCACGGAAACGACACGCGAACCGCCTGGGCGCGCGAGGCGTGCGCGGGCCTATGACTGCGAGCGCAGCAGGTCGTACGCGCGCGCGGCGTCGCGCTCGTCGAGTATCACCGTGACGGCGTCATGCCCAAAGAACGCGTTGACGAGCTCAATCCCGCCGCCATGGAGCAGCTCGGCGACATACGAGACAATGTCCGAGTGCGTGTGGCCGCCGGGAACGGTTATCGTTATCTTTGCGAGGCCGCCGCTGAGCCGCCCGCGCCCCCCCGCGCCCTCGAGCACGCCGCGCGCCCCGTCGGCGTCCTCCATGATGAGGACAAACGAGCCAGACACGCCGAAAAACTCGTACCCGCCGCCGGCGGCGCCGGCGAGGCGCGCGATGGCCTCGAGGGGGTCGCCGTCCAGGTCGCGAGCGGCGACGGTCACGCCGACGACGCCGTCAGTCAGCGAGAGGCGCGCGTCCCTGAGCGAGCCGCCCGGGGGCTCCCCCGCGGCGGCGGCGCGGCCCCCGAACGAGTCGGCGTAGCGCTTTATGGCCACGACTATGGTGTTGGGGTTTGCCGGCGCGCCGGTCTGCCTCTCGACGGCGGGCCGTATGCGCTCGGCGAGGGCCGTATAGTTGGCTATGCCCATCTTGACACAGTCGTACAGCGAGCGGTTGTGCGTGATTATCTCGCGCACGGCGTCGTGAACCGAGGCTCCGGAGGCCCTCATGGGGGCATTTCAGCCATGTCTGATATATTAGCATATCGTAACAGAACCCTGGAATCCGCGATTATTTTATAATATGTCATGTCTATGACTTTCCGTAATGGAAAGCGAGATAGAGCGCCTCTTCAGGAGCCTCCTCGGGCACCCGTTTGCCCAGGGGATCCCAAGGGGCCACGAGGCCTGTGGGCCAGGCTCGGTCTGCTATGGGTACGCCCTGGCAGTCGGCCCGGACGGCAGGCCCGTCATCAAGGAGTTCGGCAGCGCCGGCGCGGCCCCCGAGGGGGGTGCTCGTGAGCCCAACGTGGACACGATCACCAACGAAAAGGAGGGGACCGCCAAGCTCGTAGTCGAGATGCCCGGGGTGGAGCGCGGCGACATTGGCGTGTCCGTGGACAGCAGGCGCGCCAGCATCGCAGCCGAGCGCGGCGAGAAAAGGTACCGCGTCTCGGTCCCCCTGGAGCGCAAGGTCGACAAGGACTCCGCGAAGGCGACGTACAAGAACGGCATACTGGAAGTGACCTTCCGGCTGGCGGGCGAAAAGCCCTCCGGCCGCAAGGTGGAGGTCCAGTAGCCTTCTTTTTTTTATTATGGTGAGCGAGTGATGGGAGAAAAGAAAACGGAGCTTCGAGTCGAGGAGACGGGCCAGCGCCACGTCGGCGAGGGCCGCGCGTTGGTGGATCCCGCCGTCATCGGGGAGCGCGGCTGGGAGACGGGCCAGATACTCGAGGTTGTCGGGGAGAAAAAGACGTACGCAAAGCTCTGGCCGGGCCCGCCCGGAGACCACGGCACGGGCGTCGTCAGGATTGACGGAATGACGCGCAGGAACGCAGGCGCGGGGATTGGCGAGCGCGTGAGGGTCTCGCCCGTCGAGGTCGCCGCGGCGAAAAAGGTGACAGTGTCGACGACGCAAAAGGTCGTCGAGGAGACGGTCAGGGAGTACATGGAGAGCGCGTACCACAACCACGTGCTCACGCAGGGCGACGTGCTGTCCGCGCGGACCACGGTGGGCGGGCAGATCCAGTTTGTCATAAAGACGACGAGGCCCTCAGGCCCGGTTCTCGTGACCGACGAGACCGAGTTTGAGCTCGGCGAGATTGTCCAGTCAGTTGACGCCGCGGCGCGCCCGACGGTGACGTACGACGACCTCGGAGGGATGCGCGAGGCGGTCCTGCGGATGCGCGAGATGGTCGAGCTCCCGCTGCGCCACCCCGAGCTCTTTGAGCGCGTCGGCATCGAGGCCCCCAAGGGCGTGCTGCTGCACGGCCCGCCGGGCACGGGCAAGACGCTGCTAGCGCGCGCCGTCGCCGGCGAGACCAACTCGAACTTTGTCCACCTGAGCGGGCCGGAGATCATGGCGAGGCACTATGGCGAGTCCGAGGAGCGCCTGCGCAAGGTCTTCAAGGACGCCCAGGACTCGGCGCCGAGCGTCATATTCATCGACGAGCTCGACTCGATAGCGCCAAAGCGCGACGAGGCCGCCGGCGAGCTCGAGCGCCGCATAGTCTCGCAGCTACTCACGCTCATGGACGGGATTGCGCCGCGCGGCAGGGTAGTCGTGATCGCCGCGACGAACCGGCCCGACTCGATAGACCCCGCGCTGCGGCGACCCGGCCGCTTTGACCGCGAGATAGAGATTGGCGTGCCAGACGCCGCCGGCCGCCTCGAGATACTAAACATACACACGCGCGGCATGCCACTGGAGGACAGGGAGTGCCTCGAGGGGATAGCCGCCGCGGCCCACGGGTTTACGGGGGCCGACCTCGGGGCCCTGGCCAGGGAGGCGGCGATGGGCGCGCTGCGCCGCATACTCCCCGAGATCGACCCCGGCGAGGGCCGCATCCCGGCCGACGCGCTCCAAAAGGTGAGCGTGGGCAGGGCAGACCTCGAGGCGGCCCTGCGCGAGGCCTCGCCGTCGGCCCTGCGCGAGGTTCTCGTGCAGGTGCCAGACACGTCGTGGGAGGACGTCGGCGGCAACGAGCGCGCAAAGGCAGAGCTGCGCGAGGCCATAGAGTGGCCCGTGAAGCACAGGGAGGCCTTTGAGGCGTCCGGCGCCGCGGCGCCGCGCGGCATACTGCTCCACGGCCCGCCGGGCACGGGCAAGACGCTGACGGCAAAGGCCGTGGCGTCCATGTCGGGCCTAAACTTTATCGGGATAAAGGGCCCGGAGCTCCTCTCAAAGTGGGTCGGCGAGTCCGAAAAGGGGGTGCGCGAGATATTCCGCAAGGCGCGCCAGGCCGCGCCATGCGTGGTCCTCTTTGACGAGATTGACGCGATCGCGCCGGTTCGCGGCAGCGACGCGGGGTCTCGCGTGACGGACAGCGTCGTCTCGCAGCTGCTCACCGAGATCGACGGCCTCGCGGGCCTGCACGGCGTGCTTGTCATGGGCGCGACGAACCGGCCCGACATGGTCGACGCGGCGCTGCTGCGGCCAGGCCGCTTTGACCGCATAGTCGAGGTTCCGCTGCCAGACGCCGCGGCGCGCGCGCAGATACTCGAGATACACACGCGCAACAAGCCGCTCGAGGGGGGAATAGACCTCGCAGGTCTGGCCGCGGGCGCCGAAGGCATGAGCGGGGCCGAGCTCGCCGAGGCCGCAAACGCCGCCGCGCTCGCCGCCCTGCGGCGCCAGCTCAAGGACGCGCCGGACAGGCCAGGGGAGGTGAGGGTAACGCGAGAGGACCTGAGCGAGGCGATCGAGTCTGCCGCAAGGCGGACGGGAAGGCGCGCCGCCGGGGCGGCCAGGGAGGCGGCCTAGATGCCGACTGACACTGAGTGCCTCCAGCACGCCCTTAACCTGCTTGAGGGGTCCCCAGTGGGCAGGGAGAACCGGCGCGTCTGCGCGGAGACGGCCCGCTCGGTCCTGCGCGCGCACGGGAGGCTGGACGGGGCGTGAGTCTCTGACTGCGGCGGCTTGCCGGGGCGCGGCGCCGCGCCGGGCTCCGGGTTTTTGCAAGCCTGCTTCGACCCGCCACGACAAACTAGCCAAAACCTGCCGGTGCGCCATCACGACGCATGCTGTCCATCAGCCCCACCAGCTCGCTAATTCTAACGGCATAAACCCCGCTTTTGGCAACTGCGTTTTGTTTTAACACATTGATTTTTTTTAATTTAGTGCCCGCGTCCACGAAATCATAATATTCACCATCGGCTATGGCAACAAACACGCACCCGGCATCGGAATTTTTATTTGCCTCTTTTATAAACGCCAGAACGTCCCTATACTGGTTATCCTGAGCCCCGCCCCGCTCTTTTGTGTACTTGTGAGACGCAAAATACCTAAACCCGCCACGCCTCCACCCAAAATCAATAGTTTTTGCTAAGCCCGGCTCTGCTCCGTGCTCGCCGCTGCGTTTTTTTGGAACGCCGTCAACAAGCTCGAGCTCGTTTGTACCGTAGTGCACAAACCCCTCCACGCCCGGCATGTTTTTAATCGCTTCCGCCGCGACCCTTTCATACAAATTTTGTCGTTTTGGGTCTTTGATAAACTCTGCCCTGTAAAGGCGGCTATCGCGAATCACGGCAAACACTTCGTCAGGCGTCACGCCTCGCTTTTCTGCCGCACGCTTGATTTTTCGTTCGTCAATGTAATCCTTTAACTCGTCGTCAGACGCCTCGTCCACTTCACGCAAATTTTTGGCGCGCACTCTTCTGAACGCCTCATCCCACTCTGGTCCCCCCCAGGCTGACCAGTCAACTCCGCTATAATCGCCGTATATGCAGTCGCCATTTGGATTTTTAGGCATACTCGTTAATGAACCTCCTGGCCAACTCATAATCAAGGCGGCGCCGGTAAAGCCCGTCTCGCCTCAGGCCCTTAAATGGCGTGAGAAACACATCGTGCGTGACCGCCCTAAACCTAGAAAACTCTGAGTTTAGCCTGTTTACCACGGCGTTAGTAACTCTAAAAGAAACGTTTATGCGAGTTATTGAACGCGAGCTGTGCTTTATTTCATTTGTTATCTCGCAACCACGGCAAAACCGAATTGATGCCTCTCGCGTGTTATCAATTCCATAAAGACCAAGACTTCCGCCAGGACAGTTGAACCTTATTTTCAACGATCTTGTGGGGGCAGGCACATGCCTTTCTAGCCGCCCTATGGTTCCAAGATATTTGTATCCGCTGTAGATTTTTGTTGATCCTTCCCCCCCCCCGAACCAAACAACGCCAGACACACAGGGTTGTCGGTCTCTGTGAACATCTTGCCGTTAATGAAAATCAGAGTTTCCAGCCGCTCCCTAAACTGACAGCTTTGCAAGAACGTGGCAGGAATTATGAAGGCGGCATAGGGGCAGCTATCCAGCGCAAGCTGGAGGCAGTGCTTGTATATGTCGTCATATTGTATATCGGGCCACGCCAGCCCCCTGCGTTTTGCCGCGTAGCGACCCAGCCAGGGCGGATTGGTTATACACACGTCAAAGTTTTTTGGAAACGACCTGAGCGTGTCTTTTTTCTGCACTTTCGGATCTTGAGGCGCGACGTCATACGAGACGAACGACTTGCACACCCGGTCGGCCGCCAGCATTTTGGGTATGTTGTTGGCACCGGCAAACGGCTCAAGCACCGTCATGCTCCCCAAGCCGATCTTTGCAGCCCACCCCCTAAAAGCAGGCAGCCTAAAGGGACTGGCTGCCGTATAGTACTGCCCGCGGGCACGCTTTTTTGCCTCGTCGGCGCGAACGTGAGTCACAATGCCCCCACCCAACATTCCAGTTACCGTAACACGCCGTTACGACACCGTATTTAAGCCTGCCTTGGCTCTGCGCCCGGGCTAACAACGCGCCGAGGCGCACCCTGCGCACAACTTATAGCCGACCGCCTCCCGCGCCCGCCCCGCATGGCGTCGGAAGTCTCGTACCCCTACCCGCTCTTTGCGGACAACGCCAAGACCGTCGAGTTCATGCTAGAGAGGGCAAAGAGCGAGGAGGAAAAGGCCAAGCACGACGGCGTGTTCGGCCCGCTGGCCGGCCTCCTGGGCATGGACCTGCACGCCGTGAGGCCCGCGCGCGCCGGCGAAAAGCCGGAGCCGTTTGCCGACGACGCCGCAAGGTCGGCGTTCCTCGCCGAGGTCGTGGGAAAGAGCCCGGAGGAGCTCGGCAGGATGGCGCGGGAGGCGGTGATCGAGGAGATGCACCGGATATACGACTAGGCTTTCAGACGCGCAGAGATCCTGTGGTTCCCAGCTAGGCAAAAGACTCGTAACCAGCAGGCAAGACGGCGCCAGGCTGGCTAGCACGGCAGCACGGCGCCAGACGCCGGCTTTTGAGCCAGGCTGTTTTTGTGAAGCGAAACGCACAGCGTCTCTCCGCAGAGGCGCCACGGTGACCAGGCACGGCAAACAGGCCGTCTTTACGGAACCGGCGGGCAACGGCAAAGTCTGGGACGGGGCTGGCAGACTCGTTGACCAACCTACTCGGAACTGCGACGATCTGCGAGCGGGCGGGTTGACGCCAGGGCAGCCGCCGACACGCCCGCTAACGCCGCGCATCCGGGACTGTGGAGCACGCGAGAAGCGCCATCCGGCGGCCATGCGCGGGCGCACGAGCCCACCACCGCGGCCTCGTGCGGCGCGGGGGGCGAGCTCCGCACCATGATCTCCCGGCTCGCCCTCGACCACACACGTGGCATCGCTTCACCCGTCACTGCCCGGTTCCCCGCACGCCCCGTTAATGCGCCGCCTTCGGGCCTAGTCGTATATCCGGTGCATCTCCTCGATCACCGCCTCCCGCGCCATCCTGCCGAGCTCCTCCGGGCTCTTTCCCTTAACCTCGGCGA
>RHFA01000103.1 GCA_003724275.1 Thaumarchaeota archaeon S13 | reverse complement strand
GGGCGGCGGCATCGCCGCGGTGGCCGGCGGCGTGGCGTCGGGCGGGAATAGCGCACACTACGGCCCCGGCGTGTTCTGCGACCTCGCGGTGCTGGCGGCGGCATTAAACGGGTCGGTGCTTGCGCAGGTTGCGCGAGCTTGGGGCGGGGGAGAGGGGACGCGTGTCCACAATGCCGGTCTCCGACGGGCACGGAAAGGAGGCCGAGTGCACGATGACCATAGTGAGGAGGAGAAGGCCCTAGGAGCGGGAGGGAACCAGGAGGACATGCGCATCGCGTTTGCCGCGAGCGGCGCGGGCATAAAGATCAAAAGCCCGCACATGGGGCGATGGGGCACCGGAACGGGGTACAGGATGGTCGGCAACTCTGGGATCAGGACGCCGGGCCGCAGCGAGGACGTGCGGACGCTGGCGTTTGTCATGTCCCTGTCGGTGCACAACTCGTGGGCCATGGTGTGCGCCGCCGCGCGGCTCGCCACCCGCGGGGGGCGGGTGACGCAGGCCGAGTTCCGGCCCGGCATGGTCATGGAGATGATCGCCTCGGTGCCGGAGTCGCGGCCAGAGCCGGAGCCCCCGCCGGCGGTGGCGCCCTAGGCATTTGGGATGGCTGCATTTTGGAGGATAAGTTATATGCTCCTGCCATGCTGCGCTCCGTCATGGACGGGACGTTCCCCGTGAGGACTGCGTGGGAAACCGAGCACTGGACCGGCGACGACCTCCGGAAATTCCTGTCATCCAAGGCTCCGCTTGGCCAAACCTATGTGTATCACGCCCTTGACGTGCACATGATGAATCATCGGGACTTTGAGGCCGCGTGCGACCACTTTGGCATACGCCACCTGCTAGTGGACATTACGCTCGGCGAGGTGTTCGACGAGATGGACGCGCGCAGGGCGCGCAACGAGCCTCCGTCTACGGGACCGCTCCCGCTTTTCCTGAACCAGATGTCCAGGGAGGAGGCTGACGCGCGAATCGCGATATACAACAGGCGCGTCTCCGAGGCCGAGGCGGCCATGGCCGCGCCCGCCCCCTCGTGGGCCGGGGCCACGCCGCGTGCCCACGCGGGCCGGCATGGCCGCCCGCCGCCCGTGGGCCCACACCGCCGGGACGACGGCCCTGGGGGCCGCCTGCCGGCCCATAGCCCGCACAAGGTTAATTAACCTAGGAGCGCGCCCTCGCGCACGCTTGGCGACATTCAAGCTTGCCATATCGGACTCGCGCGGCCGCTCGACTAGCCGCGAGCTCAAGGACGCCGAGGCAAACCAGCTAGTCGGCGCGTCGATCGGCGCCGAGCTCGACGGGGCCGCAGTCGGCCTGGCCGGCAAGATAACCATAACGGGGGGCAGCGACAAGTCCGGCGTGCCCATGCGCGGCGACGTGCACGGCGGCGCGCGCAAGTATGTCATGCTCTCGCGCGGCGTCGGCCTCCCGCACGCGCCCAGGGGCAAGCGCGTGCGCAAGCTCGTGCGCGGCCGCGAGATAACCGAGGAGGTCTTTCAGGTGAACTGCCGCTATGACGGCACGCTCGAGGAGCCAAGCGCGGAGGGCGCCGCAGACGCGCCGGCAAAGGACGACGCAAAGGCCGGGGACCCTGGCAAGGGCCAAAAAGCCTAGCGCATGAACCCCGGAGGGCCGGAAGCTCCCGGCTGGAACGATGCCCTTCCGGACTGGTATGTCAAAAGGCACGGAAGGCAGCCGTGCGTGAACATTGGGACCGCGGGCCACGTGGACCACGGCAAGACGACGCTGATACAGGCCCTCACGGGGAGGTGGACCAGCGTCCACAGCCAGGAGCTGCGGCGCGGGATCACGATACGCGTGGGGTACACCGACGCGGCGTTTTACAGGTGCGCCTCGTGCGAGCCGCCGCTCGGGGCCTCGACGTCCCCAAAGTGCCCCGAGTGCGGCGCCGAGGCCGAGCTGTCGCGCGTGGTGAGCTTTGTCGACAGCCCCGGCCACGAGAGCCTCATGGCAAACATGCTCTCCGGCGCGGCCCTCATGGACGGCTCGCTCCTGGTCGTCGCGGCAAACCAAAAGGTCCCACAGCTGCAGACCGAGGAGCACCTCCTTGCCCTTGACATACTCGGGATAACCCAGGTCGTCGTGGTCCAGAACAAGGTGGACCTGCTCACGTACGAGCAGGCGATGGCAAACCACGGCGCGATCGCGTCGTTCCTCAAGGGGGCCGGAAGGGGGTCCGCGCCGGTAATCCCCGTGTCGGCCCAGTCGTCGCTAAACACCGACGCGCTCATAGACTCGATAGAGCGCACAATCCCGACGCCCGAGAGGGACCCGTCCGAGCGGCCCATAATGCACGTGCTGCGGTCCTTTGACGTGAACAGGCCGGGCACCGAGATTGCCGGGATCGCCGGCGGCGTCATAGGCGGAAGCCTCACGCAGGGGTCGCTGCGCGTCGGCGACGAGGTGGAGATCAGGCCGGGCGTGCTAGACGAGCGCCGCGGCGTCCACGAGCCGCTCACGACTACGGTCACCTCGCTGGGGACCGGCGCGGGCAGGGTGGACGAGGTCAGGCCCGGGGGCCTCGTCGCGATAGGCACGAGGCTTGATCCGGCAATGACGGCCGGCGACAGCCTCACGGGGTCTGTCATCGGCTCGCCGGGGTCGCTCCCCGAGAACGCGACGTCCGCGACGATGGACGTGAGCCTCTTTGACTCGGCAGTCGGCGAGGCGGGCACAAAGATCGCGCCGGTCAAGGAGGGCGAGATGCTCCGCCTGAGCGTGGGCACGGCGCCGGCCCTCTGCCAGGCAAAGTCGGCCAAGGGCGGCAAGGTGACAGTCGAGTTTCGCCGCAGCGTGTGCCTGCTGGGTGGGCGCAGCGTGGCGATCAGCCGCAAGATCGCCGACCGGTGGCGCCTCATAGGTGCTGGCAAGGTTGGCTGACGTGATATGCGACACGAGCTTTTTGGTCCACGTGCACAGCGTGCGCGTGCGCAACATGGGCACGCTGGACACGGAGATCGGCGACATCTCGCTAGTCGTCCCTGACGTCGTAGTCGGCGAGCTAGAGCGCCTCGCGCCGTCGAGCGCAGGCGCGGCGCGCGCGCTCGAGGCAGCGCGCGCGGGGCGCACGGTCGGCATTGGCCGCGGCGCCATTCATGCCGACGCGGCGATCGTGTCGCACGTGAGGCGCAACGGCGGCATTGTCGCGACTATGGACAGGGCGCTAAAGCGCGCCGTGAGGGAGGCCGGCGGGTCTGTCATGTCCGTGTCGCGCGACAGGATTGTCATGGAGTAGGGCCGCCCGCCTAGGCGCCAGAGAACTCTACCGTGTTGTAAAAGTAGGCCGCGTTGGTCTCTATGGCGCGGCGCGCAGGGACCTTTTTGGGGCCGGCCTCGCGCGTGTCAAGGGCCGCGTGGGCCGCGCCGCACGCAAAGCAGAACGCCCAGAGCGCGTCCCTCTCCCTGAGCATCGTCGCGCAAAATGCCGCAGAAAAAATGTCCCCGACGCCAGTCGTGTCCGCGACGTCCTTTACGGGCAGCGAGAGGCGGTACTCGCGGTCGCCAGAGAGCATCGAGATGTCGCGGCCCGACGTGACCAGGACGTGCCCGACGCCGGCGCCGGCGAGCGCGCGCGCGCCGCCGTCGCCAACAAGCGCGGCGAGCTCGTCCATGTCGGCCTTTATCGCCGAGACGCCGTCGAGGTCTGGCGCCGTCTGCGCAAGCGTTATGGCGCCGCCCTCGCCCACCCTCCTCAGGAACCCCTGCGGGTCGACAAGCGTAAACTCCGAGTCGGCCTTTATCGACGCAAGCGTCCCGGCAGAGACCTCGCCGCAGACCGGCGTGACTATGGCGCCGTCGGCGCCGCCCATGCCAGAGTACTCTATGGGCTCGCCGCCGCGAAGCAGGCGCAGCGTCCTCTCGCCGCCGCGCACGTCAAGCGCAAAGCGGACGGCCTCGGCGGCGGGCCTGCCGTGTATCGTGACGCCCTCGCCCTCGAGGAGAGCGCGCGCGCCGCCGGGCCCCATCCTCGTGTAGAGGTCGACGCCGGCGCGCAGCCTGCGGGCCGTGAGGCTGCAGTACGTGCCCGGCCCGCCCGGCGCGGCGATGCGCTCGCCTCCGAGGGAGATCTCGTCCTCTGTGCAGCTCGCAAACACGGCGACCCTCGCCACGGCGCGCGCGCCGCCGGGGCGCCGATTTAGGTGTGATGGCGGCCCGCCGCACGCGCCGCCGGCGCCGCTAAACAGAAATATGCCGCCGGCCGGCCGGCCGCGCCGTGCCAAAGGAGGGCTTTAGGTCAGTGACGATGTCCATGGACTCGTATGACAGGATTTACCGCGCGTACGAGGCCAGCGGGGCGTCGCGCGGCAAGGCCGGCACAAGGAGCCTCTCGGCGTACGTCGTGCGCCTGATGGAGGCGGAGCTAAAGAGGGCCGACGTCTTTGCCAGGCACAGGCCCTGGATAAAGTTCATCGCAATCGAGGACGGCGTGGCGATCCTGCGCGACAACATGGCCGGCAGCATAGTCGAGGTCGCCGTGCGCGCCGGCGAGCTTGACTGCAAGTCGTGCCACGGCGACGCGTGCCTCCACGTGGGGTTTTTGCTCTCGGTCCCGCAGGTCTACTGGCTGCTAGAGCCCGACGTGGGCTAGGAGCCGCCCTGGGCGCCGCCCGTGGCCTGCCCCCTTTTTATGGCATCAAGGCCCGACTCTACCTCGGAGCGCAGCGCGCCGTGCTCGGCGTCGAGGGCCTTTTTGGACTCGCCTAGCAGGCCGTCTATCCTCTCGCGCGGCATGCTCACTTGCGCCTCTCCATGGCGGCCTTTACCTTTTTGAGCTTTGCAAACTCCTCGCGCTCGCGCTCCTCGAGGACCGACACGATGAACTTTATGCGCTGCTCGTACTGGGGGATTATGACGTTCTCGAGGGCGTTTAGGAGCTTTTGCGTCTTTTCAAGGGCCTTTGCGAGGCTGAATATCGAGTTTTCATACTCGGCGGCCTTGCAGATGCGCGGGAGGAGCTCCTTTATCTGGCTCGTCGCGCGGTCCATCGACGCGCTAGTGTCCGCAAAGCCATAGGGCGCGGTTCCCGTGTCGCGCTCGCTCACCTCTAGGGCGGGAACCTTGACGTCGACTATGCGGCGCACGCTGACGTCGACCTCCATGACGGCCGGCGCCGATCCGGCCGCCGAGTCGACCGCATGCGTGCCGAGCGCGAGGTAGGACTCGTTGACAGAGGCGTAAATGTCCTGCAGCGGCTCCCATATGCCGCCGCGGGCCTTCATCGCCTCGTCGATCATCTCCTCGATGTTCTTGAGGAGGACCTTTCTCTTGTCGTCAAGTATCTTTTGGACCATGGTCGCGACCTGGCTTGAGCGCTTGTACTTGAGGAGCTCTATCTTTGTGACGGCGACGCTCTGGCCAAAGGACATTGCTCACTTGCCGCCCCCATAGTGCTCGTCGATAAACTTGTCCTTTACCTTTGTGAGCTCGGCCCGCGGGAGCGCCGAGACGACCTTCCAGAGTATGCCGAGCGTCTCCTCTATCGTGCGGTTCTCGTCGACGCCCTGGCTGAGAAACTCGCGCTCAAAGGCCTCGCCGACCTCCATGTACTTGAGGTCAATGTCAGTAAGGCCGGCCTTGCCGACGATGCCGGCGAGCGCGCGGACCTCCTGCGCGCGCGAGTAGGCGTCATAGTTCTGGTTTGATATCTCCTGGTGGTCCTCGCGCGTGCGGCCCTCGCCTATGCCGTCCTTCATGAGGCGGCTGAGGCTCATCAGTATGTTGACTGGCGGATAGACGCCCTGCCTAAAGAGGTCGCGGCCGAGGACTATCTGGCCCTCGGTGATATAGCCCGTCAGGTCGGGTATGGGGTGCGTAATGTCATCAGATGGCATTGAGAGTATGGGAACCTGCGTCACGCTGCCCTGCTTGCCGTTGAGCTTGCCGGCCCGCTCGTATATCGTCGAGAGGTCCGTATAGAGGTAGCCGGGATAGCCCTTGCGGCCGGGAACCTCCTCGCGCGCGGCGCTGATCTCCCTGAGGGCCTCGGCATAGTTTGTCATGTCAGTCAGTATGACGAGGACGTGCATGCCGAGCTCAAAGGCGAGGTGCTCGGCGACGGTGAGCGCGACGCGCGGCGTGATAATCCTCTCGATGGCGGGGTCGTCGGCGAGGTTTAGAAAGAGGACGCTGCGCTTTAGCGCCCCCGAGTCCTCGAGGCTCTTGCGAAAGTACTCGGCCTCGCTGTACTGGACGCCGATCGCCGCAAAGACGACGGCAAACTCCTCGCCGGTACCGCGGACCGTGGCCTGCCGCGCAATCTGCGCGGCGAGTATGTTGTGCGATATGCCCGAGCCCGAGAATATGGGGAGCTTTTGGCCGCGGACCAGCGTGATCATTCCGTCAATGACAGACACGCCCGTCTGGATAAAGTCCTTTGGGTACTCGCGCTGCTCGGGGTTCATTGGCTCGCCGTTAATGTCGACAAACCTGTCGGCGACAGGGTCTGGCAGGCCGTCCTTTGGCCTGCCGAGGCCGTCAAAGACGCGGCCGAGGACCTCGCGCGAGACTGGCATCTCCATGGCGCGCCCGACGAACTTTGCCCTAGTGTCGGCGACCGAGAGGCCAGTCGTGCCCTCAAAGACCTGCACGACGGCCCTGCCGTTGCCGACCTCGAGGACCTTGCCGAGCCTGCGCTCGTCGCCGGCGGATATCTCGACGAGCTCGTCAAAGGCGGCGCTCTCGACGCCGTCGACTATGACTAGCGGGCCCTTTATCTCGGCGATCTTGCTGTACTGCACGCCGCCGCCCTGGCTCATTTCTGCGCACCTCCCCTGATTCCGGCAAACTCGCCCTCCATGGAGCCCATGATGGCCTCGAGCTTTGGCATCTCGTCGTCCCTTATCTCCATGCGGGCCTTTAGTATCGACGCGATGACGGGCAGCGATCGTATGTCGGCAATGCCGGCGCCGTCCTGCAGCGCGCGCTTGCTCTGGTCATAGAACGCCATCATTATCTTGAGGAGCATGTACTGCTTTTTGGGATCACAGTACGTGTCGACCTCGTCAAAGGAGTTTTGCTGCAGGATGCCGATCTTTATCATGCGCGCGATCTCGAGGACAAGCTTTTCCTCGTCGGGGAGGGCCTCGGTCCCGAGGAGCCTGACGATCTCCTTTAGCGTGTCCTCGCGCTGCAGTATTCCGTACGCCTCCTGCCGCAGCGCGTGCCAGCCCTCGCTGACCTCCCTCTCCCACCACGTCGAGATGTCCGCGAGGTAGCCAGAATAGCTGTTCATCCAGTTGATCGACGGATAGTGCCTAGAGTAGGCGAGCTTTGCGTCAAGGGCCCAGAACGTCTTGATAAAGCGCATCGTGTGCGTCGTCACGGGCTCGGTAAAGTCGCCGCCCGACGGCGAGACTGCCCCGACGAGCGTGACCGAGCCGTCCCTGTCCGGCCCGCCCAGCGCGCGCACGCGGCCGGCGCGCTCGTAAAACTCGGCGAGCCTCGAGGCGAGGTACGACGGGTAGCCCTCCTCGGCTGGCATCTCCTCGAGCCTGCCGCTCATCTCCCTGAGGGCCTCGGCCCAGCGGCTAGTAGAGTCGGCGACTAGGACGACGTCGTTGCCCATGTCGCGATAGTACTCGGCGATCGTGACGCCAGTGTATATGCTCGCCTCGCGCGCGGCGACTGGCATGTTGCTAGTGTTGGCCACGAGGACTGTCCGGTCCATTAGGGGCTTGCCCGTCCGCGGGTCCTTTAGGTGGGGAAACTCTACGAGGACCTCGGTCATCTCGTTGCCGCGCTCTCCGCACCCGATGTACACGACGACCTGCGAGTCTGCCCACTTTGCTATCTGGTGCAGCGTGACGGTCTTGCCGGTGCCAAAGGCGCCGGGTATCGAGCCCGTGCCGCCCTTTACGATCGGAAAGAACGTGTCGATCACGCGCTGGCCGGTTATGAGCGGTATCGTCGGGTTGTGGCGCGCCTTGTAGGGACGGGCACGCCTCACGGGCCACCTCTGGTACATCCTGATCGGCTCGCCGCCCTCGACGGTGGC
>RHFA01000035.1 GCA_003724275.1 Thaumarchaeota archaeon S13 | reverse complement strand
GCCGCCCGATGAGGGCGCCGGAGAGCCGATCGAGATTGTCGTCGAGCCGCCGCCCGATGAGGGCGCCGGAGAGCCGATCGAGATTGTCGTCGAGCCCCCTGGCGGCGATGCGGGCGTGCCGTGACACCAAGCCTTGACCGCGAGATCGGCATGGGCGCCCATGCCACCTCCTTTGCCGGCTGCGGCGGCTCGATAAAGCGCGACGCGTCTGACTTTGCCGTGTCCGAGGTCCTGGGCGAGGAGGCAATGGAGATGTCGCGCGGGGGCGACGGGTACGCCGTGTTTGTGATGAAAAAGTCCGGCATTGACACTCCGCACGCGCTGCAGGCGGTCCGCCGCGCCACGGGCATGAGGCTAAAGGCCCTGGGCCTCAAGGACGCGCGCGCGGTGACGGAGCAGTATGTCTGCGCGACGTCAAGGTCCACGCGCCTCGAGGCGTACTCGGGGCGCGGCGTCTCGCTCGTGCCCGTGGGCCGCGCGCCGCGGCCACTCAGGGGCGGGGACATGGTGGGCAACTCGTTTGCCATTGTGGTCCGCGGCCACGACGGCACGCTGGGCGACTTTGCCGAGTGGGACGGCGTGCCAAACTATTACGCCTACCAGAGGTTTGGCGGCGCGCGGCCCGTCACGCACGCCATAGGGCGCGCGATCGTAGCCGGCGACTGGGCGCGCGCCGTAGCCGAGGTCCTCGGGCGCGCCGGCGAGGGCATGACCCACGCCGAGATGGCCAGGGGCCTGCCGCGCGGCATGGACATCGAGCGCGGCGTGGCCTCGGCGATGGCCTCTGGCGCCGGCGAGCTCGCCGCGCTGCGGACCGTGCCAGTCGGGACCAGGCGCCTGTACGTGCAGGCATACCAGTCCTACATATTCAACCGCACGCTCGCCGCGGCGATCGACGCCGGCGAGCCGCTCGCGGCCCGCGACGGCGACGTCTGCTATGGGGCCGGCGGCAGGCTCTGCCGCCACGCGGCCGGCGGCGGCGCGGCCCTGGCGATCCCCCTCATGGGCCACTCGTACTATGCGAGGACGAGGTTTGCCGGCCTCGTCGCCGAGGTCATGCGCGAGGAGGGCGCCTCGCCTCGCGACTTTGCCGTGCGCGGCATGCAGGAGGCCGCCGCCGAGGGCGGCTTTAGGACCGCGATGGCGCTGCCGAGGGAGGCCTCCGTGGGGGGCGACTGCGTCAGGGTCACGCTGCGGCGCGGGTCGTACGCGACGGCCCTCATGCGCGAGGTCATAAAGCCCCCCGACCCCGCCGCCGCAGGCCTCGCCGGCTAGGGAATATAGACAACCTTGACAAATCATTTGCCCCCGCGGCCTTTAATCCCGCTCGGGCAGGCGTGGGCAATGTCCACGCTGTGGGAGGACCGCCCCGGAGGGGGCGGCGCGCTGGGCCACGGGAACCTCGTCGTCCTCGGCGCCGCCGTGGCCAGCGCGGTCATCGCCTTTCTCACGTTCCACCCCGCGATAAGGGCCCTCAACGCCGACGCGGGGGCCGTCATAGCGGCCATGTTCGTGCCCGTCATGGGCATAGGGTTCGTCTACGGGATGAGGGTCACCGAGAGGGCCATGCGCGGGGACCCCGGGGGCAGCCCCCTGCGCCGGACCGTGACAAAGGTGTTTCTGTTCGTCTTTGTCATAGGCGGCATATTCAGCTCGGTAAACTTTGCCATAAACGGCGGCAGCGTCGCGCCCGTGACGTCCATACTCGACGATGGCCTCGCCGCGTGGGCCTCCGAGTTTGTCGGCGCAAACGGCGGGGCCGTCTTTCTCATAGCCTCGAGCGTGAGCATAATGGCCGCGGCGACGAGGAGGATTGTCAGGCTAGGCGGCAGGCTCAACACGGCGTTCACCTTTGTGGGCACGTTCATCTTTGTGATGATGCTCGCAGTCAGCCTCACGCAGGGGAGCCTGTCTGACGGCGAGGTCTACCTCTACACGTTCTACCAGTCCGGCGTGGTCGGCGGCGCGTTCTTTGAGATGAACCGCCTCACAAAAAAGCAAAACTACTGGGAGGACTATCTCAACGGCTACTAGTAGAGGCCGGCGTACCTAGCGCACTCGGGGCTCGTAGAGTCGCGCGCCGAGCGGCACCCCTCAAATATCTCGGACTCTACCCATGTCGTGTACCTCCGGCACTCGGGGCTCTCTAGGTCGAGATCCGCGACGCAGCGCTCGTAAGTCACAAAGGGCATGTACTTTTCACAGCCCTCGCCAAAGCCCGACTCGGCGCAGGACTCATAGTTGGCCGTCTGCGCGCGCTGGATCTGGTCGGCATAGAGGACCTCCTCGCCTATGGACAGGTGCAGCACGCCGATCACGGCCAGCGAGGCGGCGACGAGTATCATGGAATAGCCGACCTTTGCGTGGTGCCTCGGGCCCTCGGGCCTCTGCGCGGGAGCCTGGCCAGGGGCGGGATCGAGCCACTCCTGGTCGCGTTCCCGGGCGCCGTCGTCGTCCATCCCTGCGCGCGGCGCGCGCGGGGATGGATTTAACCCTTTCAGGGGCGCGCGCGCATCCAAGGCATAAATAGGGCAGGCCGCGGCGCGAGCCGCATGAGGCCGGCGCCCGCGCACCTTTTGCCCGTCCTGATCGCCCTGCCGTTCGCCGCCGCGGCGCAGGCAGAGATACCCGAGTGGGTAAAGTCCAACGCGGGCTGGTGGGCAGACGGATCCATAGACGACGCGACGTTTGTCGGGGCGATCGGGTTCCTCGTCGGGGCAGGAATCATCGAGGTCTCCCCCGCCGAGGCCGCCACGGAGGCCCCAGACGGGATACCCGAGTGGGTAAAGTCCAACGCGGGCTGGTGGGCAGACGGATCCATCGACGACGCGACGTTTGTCGGGGCGATCGAGTTCCTCGTCGGCGCAGGCATCATAGCCGTGGGCGGCGGCGAGGCCATGGGCGAGGCCATGGGCGAGGCGCCAGCGGCGGAGTCCGGCGGCGCGCTGCAGGCCGAGCTCGAGGCGTGCGCCGAGATAAAAAAGGCCCGTGACAGGGTGGCATGCGAGGACGAGGTAGAGTGGAGGATAAAGGTCGCCTGGTACAAGGCGTCCTCCGAGGCGTACGAGGTCGGGCCCATAACGTACTATTATCCTGGCCTCGGCACCGACGGCAACTCTTTCTACATGCAGGGAGAGCAGCCCATACTCGACGTGACGATGCTGGCCATAAACGAGCGCGGGGCCGAGAACGTGGCCCTCTCGTGCACCAGCCCGTCGGTGTGCGGATATGACGTCTTTGACGGGTCTCGCGCGTTCAAGTACGCGGGGACGGACTTTACGAGCGGCCAGCATGTCATAAGGCCCGGCGAGGCGCGCGAGTTTAACATACTCTTTGGCCCAAACATAGGGTACGGCGGGACTCAGCTCGAGTATGACGCCTCGAGGGACTATACGTTTAGGATAAAGGAGGCGTTTGGCGGCGCCGACGTGCCCCTGGACCTGCAATAGGCCGGGGCTGCCCGCCGGAAGGCGCACTCGGCCCCCACGGGGGCGGCAGGCCGCCCGCCGCGCGCGCCGGGGCAGGGGGGAGCCGGACAAACTATTTTAGATGACGCCGCGGGGGCGCGCGCGGGCTCCAGTGGTGTAGTCCGGTCAAGCATATCGCCCTTTCAAGGCGATGATCTCGGGTTCAAACGCCACATGACGGCTGAAAGTCCCGACTGGAGCACCAACACCCCGCTCGCCCTAGCTAGTCTTAAATGGCGGCCCGCGGCCCGCCCGCGCATGGCGCAGGGCGCGGCGCGCATGGAGGCAAACCCCCTCATGGGGCAGTACGGCGAGCGCATCGAGAGGATCAACGCCGCGCTTGACGCCGAGATCCAGTCATACTCTGGCTCTGAGTTTGCCGCGCCCCTGCGATACGCCATACGCGACGGCAAGCGCATCAGGCCCCTCATGCTCGTCCTCGCCGCCGAGTGCGTCGGGCACGCCGGCGAGGTGGCATACACGGCCGCATGCGCGCTAGAGTTTTTGCACACACAGTCCGTCATACACGACGACATTATCGACAACGAGTCGCAGCGCAGGTCTCTTGACCCGTTCCACATACGGTACGGCTACAACACGGCCATACTCACGGGGGACTTTGTCCTGGGCATGATACTCAACATGTCCTCAAGGATCGGCAGCGCGCGCGTCACGCGCGACCTGGCGACGACGGCGATGCTAATGAGCGAGGGCGAGGTCCTCGAGGGCAAGCTTGCCTCCGTGCCGGGAATCACGTTTGGCGACTATGCAAAGGTGATAAGGTACAAGACGGCCGTCGCCTTTGAGGCCGCCGCGCGCATGGGGGGCACCGTCGCCGGCGCGGACGACGCGCAGGTGGCGGCGCTGACAGAGTACGGGCGCAACGTCGGCGTCGCCTACCAGATCCGCGACGACCTTGCGGACTGGAACAACGAGGAAAAGCTCTTCAACACGCTAATAAGAAAAGAGCCCGACCCGCGCGGCGCCTTTGACCGCATGGAGGCCATGCTCGCCTCGCATGCCGGCGAGGCGCGCTCTGCCCTCGACGGGCTGCCCTGCGGCGCGGCGAGGGACGGCCTCCTCGGCCTCGCCGAGTTTGCCTCGATCAAGGAATGAGTGCCGCAGGCGCAGCAGACTGGGCCAGCTGTATGAGCGGCTCGGGGTACACGCCAAAGGCCACCATAAACCCGACCGAGAACGCGATCACCGCAATGATGGCGCGCGGCTCGCGCACGCGCTCGCCTCCAGAGTCCTCAAAGTACATCTTGCGTATTATCCACCCATAGTAGGCAAGCGAGAGCGCGCTGTTTAGGACTCCGGCGATTGCCAGCCACGGCGCCCACGGCACCGACGCGCCGGCGTCGATCGCGGCCCCAAACAGGACGAGCTTGCTCCAAAACCCGCTGAGCGGCGGCACGCCGGCCAGGGCCAGCAGCGAGACGGTGATCCCAATGGCCGTTATGGGCATGCGCCTCCCCAGCCCGCGCAGGCGGTCAAGGTGCGTCGCGGCCAGGGCCGTGACCGTGCCGACGATGGCCACAAAGGCGACGCCCTTCATGACGGCGTGGTTTAGCACGTGGAGGAGCGAGCCCGGCAGGGCCGTAGCCGAGTAGGGCGCCACGGCGAGGCCGATGAGTATGTAGCCGGCGTGGCCTATGCTAGAGTAGGCGAGCATCCTAGAGAGGCTCTTTTGCATGATGGCCGCGACGTTGCCGACTGTCATCGTCATCACGGCGATTATCGCCAGCGCGATCGACCAGTCCACGCTCAGGGCCGCCATGCCTATGACGACGACGCGGATCGCCGCCGCAAAGCCGGCCTTTTTCGTCCCCGCCGCGAGGAGGGCCGTCACGGGCGGCGGCGAGCCCTCGTACGCGTCGGGGAGCCACATGTGGAACGGGACGAGGCCCATCTTGAAGCCAAACCCCGCCACAAAGAGCGCGCCGGCCAGGAGGGCCAGCGGGACGAGCGAGGCGTCAAGGGCCGCCATGCCAGAGACGACGCCGGCTATGTCAGTCGTCCCCGTGAGGCCGTACGCCAGCGAGATCGCATAGACGATGAGGGCCGACGCGAGCGCGCCGAACATAAAGTACTTTATCGCCGCCTCGTTTGATGACGGGTCGCGCTTGTTAAAGCCGGCGAGCACGTACGTCGGTATGCTCATCAGCTCCCAGGCGACAAAGAGCACGACGAGGTCGTTGGCGTAGGCGACCATGACCATGCCGACGGCCGACAGCAGTATGAGCGAATAGTACACCGCGGGGTAGCGCCTCTCGCGCATGTACGTAAACGAGCTCACCGTCGTGAATATGGCGACTATGAGCATGGCAATGGCAAAGAACGCGCCGAGGAGGTCATCGGCGATGACGCCGCCGGAGAGGACCTGCGAGGCTGCCACGGTGCCGAGGGCGACCTGTGAGACGACGTACGATATAGCCGCGACGAGCGCGCCGAGGGCGATCGCCGCATAGAACGTGTTAGAGCCGGACTCGCGGCGCAGGACGTTGATGACGGGCAGCGCGACGCCGACGGCGCCGAGGATTGCCGTTATCACAATCGGGGAGGATAGGAGCTCTGTCATCTCGCATCACCTACATTAGCAGCATCAGGGCCACAAAGAGCAGCCCCGCCCCAAAGACGTACAGGTATGACTGTGTGACTCCCGTCTGCGCGCCCTGCACGACGCGCGCGGCCCACCTGGCAGCCCTCTCGAGGCCAGTGTTCATCCCGGTGTCGATCGCCGTCCTCTCAAAGTACCGAAATACGCCGCGCGCGAGCCACAGCGGCGAGACGACAAAGCACCAGTATATCGCCGCATTGATGTACCAGCGGCTGAGCAGGACCGTGTGCATCCCTCGAAAGACGGGGTTGGAGGCCACAAAGCGCGCGGGGTCGATCCAGCGCCCCACGTAAAACGCGTACCCCAGCCCAATGCCGGCGGCAAACGCCGCAAGCGACGCGCCGAGGGCCACGGGGTTTAGCCCCGAGAGCGGGGCCGGCAGCGCGCCGTGCGCCTCCTCGCCGTGCGGCGAGTGTATTCCAAAGGACCCCTCGAGATAGCCGCCAAAGAGGGCGTGGAGGGACTCCTCAAAGGCCAGGCCCATGACGCCGACTGCGATCGTGACTGCGGCCAGGACGCCATAGGGGACCCACATCGAGAGCGGGGCCTCGTGGATCCCGCGGCCCTCGGACTCGAGCCTCTTGACGTGGTCGCTCTTTGGGCCAAAGAAGACCATGCCGATCATGCGCGTCGTGTAGAACGCCGTGATGACTGCCGTGATGACTGCGATCGCGAATATCGGCATGGCCCACTCCGAGCCCGACTCGAAGACGGAGGCAAATATGGCGTCCTTGCTCCAGAATCCCGTCGTTATGAACGGCGCGCCCATGAGCGCAAGGCCCGCGGCCCAGACAAAGGCGTACGTCTTGCGCATGTGGTGGCGCAGGCCGCCCATGTCGGTCATAAAGCGCGAGCCCACCACGTGGAGGAGCGAGCCGGCGGCCATGAACAGCGACGCCTTGAACATGGCGTGCGATATGAGGTGGTAAAACCCGGCCGTGTACCCGTCGACGAACTGCTCGGAGAGGCCCGCGACCCCAAAGGCCATCATCATGTAGCCGATCTGCGAGCCAGTCGAGTAGGCGAGGACCTTCTTGATCTCGGGGTTTACCATGCCCTGCGTGGCCAGGAGGAGCGCCGTGATCGCGCCGACCCACGCGATAACCTCAAAGAACTGGTCCGCGAGGAGGCCCGCGGCCCCGAGCGCAAACACTATTGGCCCGAGGCGCGCGACGAGGAACACGCCGGCCTTTACCATCGTTGCCGCATGTATGAGGGCCGAGACGGCAGTCGGGCCGGTCATGGCCTCCAGGAGCCACTCGTTGAGCGGAAACTGCGCAGACTTGCCGATCGCGCCCCCAAAGAGCAGGACGAGCGCCGGCACGAGGAGGCCCTGCGTGTCCATCGCCACGGCCCACGCCGTGTCGCCGACGAGCTCGCGAAAGCCAAACGTGCCCGCATAGGCGAATATGAGGAACATGCCGGCGAGCATCATAATGTCGCCTATCTTTGTCATTATGAACGCCTTCATTCCCGCGTGCGTCGGCGCGTAATAGTCGAGCATCCCCAGGACCGTGCGCCCCTCGGTCCCGACGTGGTCCTTTTTCTTGTCGCGGTACCAAAACCCGATCAGCGCGTATGACGCCAGGCCCACGCCCTCCCAGCCAAAGAACATCTGCAGGAGGTTGTCCGAGAGCACGATGAGCTGCATCGAGCCGACAAAGAACATGATCCAGAACCAAAACCTCACAATGTTGGGGTCTCCCTTCATGTAGCCCGTCGCGTATATCACGATGAGCAGCGATATCCACGCCACGACGTTGGCCATTATGACGGCTAGCGGGTCGGCGAGCACGCCGGCCTCGAGGCCGACTGCGGCTATCCACGACGTCTGCGCGTGGACCTCCTCGCCAGAGAGCGCGCCGGGCAGCAGCGACGCCGCAAGGAGCGCGCTTGCCGCCGCGCCGGCGATCGCAGCCCAGCCAGGCACCCTGCCCGGCCACTTCTTGAGCGCCGGCATTATGAGGGCCGCCGCAAAGGGGACAATCCAGACCAGCCACGC
>RHFA01000071.1 GCA_003724275.1 Thaumarchaeota archaeon S13 | reverse complement strand
CCACCCCGGCAAGCTCGGTCGCCATTCCGGGCCCGAGCGGGCCTCCTCCTGCGACGCCGGACATGTACGGGACTATCTGCCCGAGGAATATGTCAGGGTATATGCCAAGGACCACGGTAAAGCCGGCGAGGACCATCATCGGGGCGAGCATGTGCCATCCGGCCTCGCGCGTCTTGGCCAGGCCCTCGGGCATCTTGCCAAAAAAGACGCGCTTTATCATCCATAGCATGTATGACATTGTGAGGGCCGTGGCGACGAGGCCCAGGCCAAAGGTGACATAGCGCAGCGTGCTTCCCTCCTCCACGGCCGTCTCGAGCGCGCCGTAAAAGACGAGCCACTCGCCCATAAACCCGCTCGTCGGGGGCACGCCGGCTATGGTGATGGCCCCGATCACGGCGCACGTCGCCGTTATCGGCATGCGGCCAGCGAGGCCGCCCAGGCGCGACAAGCTGCGCGTGCCGACCCTGACGATGATGACGCCGGCCATCATGAAGAGGATGCCCTTGCCGAGCGCGTGCGTGACGTACATCATCTCGGCGCCGGCGAGGCCCAGGACCGACTGGGACCCCAGGCCAAACAGCAGGTAGCCCATCTGGCTGATGCTAGAGTACGCGAGGAGGCGCTTTAGGTCGTCCTGCATGAGGGCCATCGCGCCGCCGTATATCATCGTGACGAGTCCCCACACGTGAAACCACACCGAGAGCTCCGAGAACGCCGCCGGCAGGAGCTCCATGATGAGCCTGAATATGCCGTACGCGCCAATGCCGATCATCACCGGCGAGAGGAGCGCGCTTATCGGCGTGGGCGCCGCGCCGTGGACCCACGGCAGCCATATGTGGAACATGAACGCGGCGAGCTTTACGCCCAGGCCTATCGCTATGGCGACGGCGGCGACGAGGACAATGTCGGCGTCGATCGACGCGGCGGCGATCCCCGCAAAGTCAAACGTGCCGGCAGAGAGGCCGATCGCCAAAAACCCCAGCAGCAGGACGACTGCGCCGGCGTGCGTCCAGAAAAAGAACATCAGCGCGATCTTGCGCCGGGGCCCGTCGCCCCAGAACGCGATGAGGAAAAAGCCCGGTATGAGCATGACCTCGAAAAAGACATAGAACTGTATGAGGTTGGTCGCAAGGACCGTCCCGAGCATTCCCATCGCAAAGACCAGGTAGAGCGCGTGGTACGTGCCCGACTTTGCCCTGACATACTCGGCGAGGGCGACGGCGCCCCCGCCCTCGCCGTGGGCCTCCCTGTACTGCTCGGCGAACTTGTGCTCCATGTAGGGCCGCGAGTAGACTGCGAGGATTGCCGAGAGCGCGTATATCATTATGGCAAACGGCGAGGCGAGGCCGTCTACGACGAGGCCAAACTCGCCAAACATCCCCGTCCACGCGTGGCGCTCCTCGGTCCCGCCGTCAAGCGAGGCGATCGCCACGAGCGCCGTGCAGTACGCCAAAACCGCGAGCGAAAACCACGTCACGGCGGCCATGCCGTGGCGCCTCCCCACAAGGTACGCGACGGGGGAGAGTAGCAGCGGGATAAAGACGGCCTGGAGTAGAATGTGGTCCATGCGTCTATCCCCTCAGTGTCCCAAACTTTGCGACGTCAATGTCGCGGTACATCCTGTACGCCACGATGATGAGCGCAAGTCCGACTGCGACCTCGGCGGCCGCGACGGCTATCGAAAAGAGCGCGAGCGTCTGCCCGCCGCTGTCTGGCACAAAGCGCGCAAAGGCGACGAGGTTGAGGTTTGCGGCGTTTACGACAATCTCGACGGCAAAGAGCATGCGCAGCGCGTTGCGCTTTACGGCCAGGCCGTATATCCCGACGCACAGCAGCGCGACGGAGACCAGCGTAAAGTCAACCAGCTCGTTGGTCATCCTCTGTGTCCTCCCTCCTTGCCAGCACCATCGCGCCCGTGACGGCGCCAGACAGCACAAGGCCCATGAGTATGAGCGCGGGCCAGTAGCGGACCAAAAAGTCCGCGCCTATCTCCCTAAAGTCGACTGCTGGCTCGTCAGTCGTGATCCCCGATATCCCCGAGTTTACGATGACGGCCCCCAGCGAGGCCATCGCGACGAGCATGAGGCCCACGCCGGCGAGGCGCCGGCGCCTGTCCTCGACCTTTGTGAATATGAGCTCGCGGCGCACGAGCATGACCGTGAAGAGTATGAGGACGGCGATCGACCCGACATAGACGGCGATCTGGAACATCGCCACGAACGGCGAGTCGAGGAGCAGGAAAAATCCCGCTATCCCGCCGAGCGTGCCCATGAGCGCTATGGCCCCATACACGAGCGAGCGCAGCTCGAGTGCCGCGATCGCCGAGGCTATCGTGAGGACCGACAGCGCGAGGAAGGCCGCATCAGCCATGCGTCGCACCCCTCTCCCCGATGACGATCTCGGAGTCCTGCGCCACGTTCGGCTTTACGGCAAGCTGCGACGGCGTGTATATGAGGCCCTCCTTTGTGAACGAGGAGAGCTCATAGTCGTTGGTCATGTAGAGCGCATAGAACGGGCACGCGTCCACGCACAGGCCGCAAAAGACGCACTTGCCATAGTCTATCTGCGGCATTATCGACTTTTTGTTGTGCTTCCACTCCTCGGCGACCTTTACCATGGATATCGCCTCGGCGATCCCCTCGCAGGCGATCGAGCAGAGCTGGCACCCCGTGCACTTGTCGTGAAAGAGCATGTGGCGGCCCTTGTACCCCGCGATGCCCGAGCCCGACGCGGGGTCAAACTGGTACCCGTCTCCGACGAACTTGAGCTTCTCCTCGGGATAGCGCAGCGTAAAGCGCTTGACGGCGAGGTGCTTTGCGCCAGAGTTGAGCGCGCGTATAATCCCCGCTGCGGTGCCCATCAGAATATCCCCCCCGGCCCGACGACGCCGGCATAGACCAGGCCGAGCGCGACGAAAATGTTGACAAACGCCATCGCGATGAGCTTGTACCACCCTATGCGCAGGAGCATGTCAATCCGTATCCTCGGGAACACCCCCCTCGGCAGCAGGACAAAGAATATCACGGCGGCCGTCTTTAGCACAAACCATATCACGGCGCTAAAGAACTCTTGCGAGAACAGCGGCAGGCCTGGCAGCTGCAGCTTTATCGGGCCGAGCGTCTGGCCCGACTCTAGGAGCTCCTGCTCGAGCGGCGGCCAGAACACCGGCCCGCTCCAGCCGCCGAGAAAGAGCACGACAAACAGCGCAGAGAACGCGTAGAGCTTGACGTACGAGCCCAGCTGGACCAGGCCGTACATCATGCCAGAGAACTCTGTGAGCCACCCGGCGACTATCTCGCTCTCGGCCTCGGGAAGGTCAAATGGTATGCGCTCGAGCTCGGCGAGCATGCATATGAAAAAGACGATCGCGCCTATGGGCATTAGGACGATCCACGGTATTACCTGCTGGCTCTGCGCGATCTCGGTCAGGTTTAGCGTCCCCGTGAGGAGGACGACTCCGAGGCACGAGAGTATGAGGGGAATCTCGAATGACACCATCTGGTAGAGCGCGCGTATGCCGCCGATAAAGGGGAACTTTGAGTTGGCCGACCACGCAGACAGGACCGTGATTATGGGAAAGAACCCGATCACGGCAAAGACGGCCAGGAGGCCCACGTCGACGTCGGCGACTACCCAGCCTGGCGCGACGGGTATGAGCGCCACGAACGCAGCTGCGGCGCCGACAAACAGGAGGGGCGCGACGATAAAGAGTGGCTTGTCGGCCTTTGCTGGTATGATTATCTCCTTTGATATTAGCTTGAGGCCGTCGCCGGCGAGCTGCAGTATGCCCTCTATCTTGCCACAGTAGAACGGGCCCACGCGCAGCTGCAGCTTTGCGAGCATCTTGCGCTCGACGAATATCGTGCCGGCCGCGACGAGGGCCGCAAAGCCAAAGCCCGGAAACGCCAGTATGCGAAACGCGTCTGACGTCAGGAACGACTTTAGGAGGGGCAGCGCGAGCTCGGGGTGAGAGAGCCACGTGAGCGCGAGGAACGGCGTGACGAGCGCGCCGTCGATGACTGGCAGGTCGACGTAAAAGAGGACGATCATCGCCATCGGGAGGCCCACGAGCGTCATTATCACGACGATCCAGAACGCGTTCTCTATGATCGACTTGACAAACTCGCTAAACTTGAAGCGTGGCGCAATAACGGACACTAGCGGTCAGCCTCCACGGGCCAGTAGTTCAGGCTCCAGTACACGGCCGGCATGTTGCCGAGCTTTTCGCCGCGGAGCAGGTAGGGGAGCGCGATCAGGTTGCGGAACGAGCCCACGCTCATCTTTACGCGGTAGGGCTCGGGCTTGCCGTCAGAGACGACATAGCAGCCCAGCGCGCCGCGGCCCGACTCTACCCTCTTGTACGAGACCATCTCTGGCCCCTTGGGGTTTGGCTTTAGCTTGACGCGGACAGAGCCGGACTTTGGCATCTTTGACAGCGCGTCGCGTATGATCCGGCAGCTCTGCATCATGTCAAGCCACGGCACGCGCGAGCGCGCGTACGCGTCGCCCTCGCGCATCACGCTAGTCTCAAAGTCAAGCGAGTCATAGCAGTCATAGGGCTCCTTTTTGCGCACGTCATAGTCCACGCCGCTCGCGCGCAGGACCGAGCCCGTCGTGCCCAGCGCGACGGCGTCATGGCGCGAGAGCGCGCCCGCATCGCGCGTCCGCGATATGAGTATGGGGTTGTCGTAGAATATGCCGGCGTACTCGCGGATGCGCTTTTCAAAATAGTCGACCTGCCTCAGGCAGACGTCCTCAAAGTTCGCCGGCACGTCGTTGCGCACGCCGCCGGGCACCAGGTACGCGTGCGTCACGCGCGCGCCGGTCATCTTTTCGAGCAGGTCAATGAGGAGCTCGCGGTCCCCCGTTGGCCACATGAACATCGTCGAGTGGCCCAGGAATATGCCGTATATCGCCAGCCAGTAGAGCGTATAGACGCAGCGGTTGAGCTCGGCGGCGATGACGCGCACGTACTGTGCGCGCTCGGGAACCTCGATCCCGAGTATCTCCTCGGTCGCCAGGCAGTAGGGGTAGAGTATGTTGCAAGAGTCGTGTATGACCGGCCTCTCGAGGTGGGGGATGTTCTGGACATAGTTTCTGTACTCGGCCATCTTTTCCTCGCCGCGGTGGACGTATCCGGGGTCGGGGTCGCACGCGACGATCCTGTCGCCGTCTATCTGGACTATGATCCTCATGTGGCCAGAGCCCGGGTGCTGCGGGCCCACGTTGAGCGTCATTATGCGCTCGTCGACCCTCTGCAGCTCGAGGCCAGGCGGGAGCTCTGCTAGCGCCGGAACCGTTGTCTTGCCCTCCATGCTCATCGCCCCTTTATCGCAAAGTCCTTGCGCATCGGCGGCATGTCGGCCCAGTCCTCCGGAAGGAGCAGGCGCCTGTTGTCAGGGTGGCCCTCAAAGTAGACGCCGAGCATCTCAAAGGCCTCGCGCTCGTGAAACTCTACGCTGTAAAACACGCCGCGCAGGCTAGGCAGGCGCGTAGAGTCTGCGCCCGGCGATGGATCCTCCTCGCGCGGCGCGCGCGTGGAGACGGCAAGGACGTGGCCCGCGAGGTCGGGGCGCGTGTACGACCCGAGGTGGTAGACGACCTCTATCTGCCCGTCGGCGGGGCGGTCTATGCCCGTGACTGACTCTGCGTGGTCAAAGCCAAGCTCGTCGCGCGCAAACCTGGCGACCTCGACGATGTCCTTGCCGGCCACGTTTACCTGCATGCGGCCTGGCCTGGCAAACTCGACTGTCGCGCGCTCGCCGAACAGCGACTCTATCCTCGAGCGCAGCGACGAGTCCACCTCGGGGAGCGGCGCCTCGGCCTTTTTGGCCTCTTGGCCCTTTTCGCCCCCGCCGGACTGGGCCGGCACGCCCTCTTTTTCCATCACACGTGCTTCCTGGCCTTCATCCGCTTTATCTTCTCCTGCAAGAGCATGCACCCCTGGATCAGCGTCTCTGGCCGCGGCGGGCAGCCTGGGACATACACGTCAACGGGCAGGACTCCGTCTATCCCCGGAAGGACATTGTACGAGTCAAAGTAGAGGCCACCCGTTATCGCGCACGCGCCCATGGCAACGACGTACTTTGGCTCGGGCATCTGGTCGTACACGAGGCGCAGCCTCGGGGCCATCTTGCGCGTGATCGTCCCCTGGACCACGACGAGGTCGCACTGGCGCAGCGAGCCAAACGCCTCGATAATGCCAAAGCGCTCGACGTCATAGCGCGGGCCGGACGCTGCGCCAAACTCGACGCTACAGCACGCCGTCTCGATGTGGACGGGCCAGAGCGACCATATGCGGCCCCAGTTTATCGCATAGCCGAGCGGCTTGTCGACGGCCTTTTCGAGCAGGTCGCCCAGCCTGCCCACAAAGACGTTGGCAGTTTGCGGCGTGAGTATCTCCTTTAGCATGGGGCAGTCACCAGATGTCGCGCCTCCCTGACTGGCGCAGCGCAAAGGCCATGGCGGCGAACATGATCCCCAAAAAGGCGATTATGGGCAGCGTCGCCTCGCGCGGGAGCTCGAGGAGCGCGCTGCCCCACGCGTAGAGGAATATCGCCACGACGTCAAAGACGACAAACATGAGGATATACGCATAGTACTGCATCATAAAGTGGGTCCGCCCCTCGCCCTTTGGGACCTGGCCGCACTCCATGGGAAGGTACTTTACGGGGGTGTCGCGCCCCCTCGGGGCGACCAGGCGCGATATGAGGAGGGCCGGCGCCGTGGCGGCGACTGCAAAGCCGAACATAAGCAGGATCGGGCTGTATGCGGAAGCGGCCTCGCCGACCAACGTGGCGGCGCGCCCCGAATGTTGGTATAAAAAGCTACTCGGTTTTTCGGGGCAGGGGCGGGCAGGCAGGGCTGCCGGGACCCCTGGCGGCGCGGCCACGGCCAGGGGCAGGGCTCCCGGCGATCACGCAGGCGTGCCCCGCCGGGGCGCGGGCAGGGCGGGGCGCCCATGGGCCCCCTGCCGCGGGCCCGCGGGGGACGGCCCACAGCCACACTTAATATGCCGCCGGCGCGGCGGCGCGCCCGTAATGGCCGTGAGCGTGGGCGAGCAGGCGCCAGAGTTTGAGCTCCATGACACCGACCTCAAGCCCGTGACGCTCTCCTCGCTCAGGGAGGGAGGCGGCAGGGTGGTCCTCTCTTTCATCGTCGCGGCGAGCTCGCCGGTCTGCGAGAGGGAGCTCTGCTCGTTTCGCGACTCGTGGGGCGAGATCGAGGCCGCCGGCGCGAGGGTCGTGGCGATAAGCAACGACGGGCCGTTTGCAAACAAGGCCTTTGCGAAGGCCAACTCGATCGCCTTTCCCGTCCTCTCCGACCACGACAGCTCGGCGATACGCGCGTACGGCGTCCTCATGGAGGACCTCCTCCACATAAGGGGGTACAATGCCGCAAAGCGCTCGGTCTTTGTAGTCGACGGCGACGGCAGGGTCGGGTACGCGTGGGTGTCAGACGACCCCCTCGTAGAGCCCAACTATGCCGAGATACTCGACTATGTAAAGTCCTAGGCTATCTCGGCGATTACGGCGCCCTTTGCGACGGTGTCGCCCACCTTGACCCTGAGCGCAGAGACCGTGCCGGCCTTGTGGGCCTTGACGCCGACTTGCATCTTCATCGCCTCTAGCGCGCATATCGTGTCGCCCTCGGCGACCTCGTCTCCCTCGGAGACGGCTACCGAGACGACCTTGCCGGGTATCTGGCTCTTGAGCGATCCTCCGCCGGATGCCTCTGACCTCCCAGAGTTCTTGTAGACGATCTCGTCCAGGCCGGTGTGGCGGAACGCGCTTATCTGCAGGCCGTCGAGGATCATGCGCGTCTCTAGCGCGTCTCCGGGGACATATGTCACGCGGTGGTGCGTGTTGTCGAGCGCAAAGTCCATCCCGCGCGAGTCCGCCGATATGACGCGAACGCGCCGCTCGCGCCCGTCTATGGTTATCGTGTACGCCGCCCCCGCCGCGCCGCCCGTGCCGTGCGCGTGGCGCATCGCCGCCGCGGCCAGGGCCGCCTCGGCAGCCGCCTCCTTGTCCGCCGCAATGTCGGCCTTGAGGCGGTCTAGCATGCCATACCTTGACAAAAAGTCAGTCGAGAGGTCGCCGCGCGCAAACTCGTCAGACCGCAGTATCGTCCTGTAGAGTGGAATCGACGTCTCGACGCCCTGTATCTCAAAGGAGGCCAGGGCCGCGAGCATGCGCCTCGTGGCCTCTGGGGTGTCCCTGCCCCACGTGCAGAGCTTGGCCATGAGCGAGTCATAGTAGGACGAGACCGAGCAGCCGGGGTACAGGTAGGTGTCACAGCGCACGCCGGGGCCGGCTGGCACCTCGACGTGCGGCACGGGGCCGGTCGACGGCGCAAAGTCCATGAACGTGTCCTCGGCGTTTATGCGGCACTCTATCGCGGAGCCGTTGGGCCTGATCGAGCCGGGCTCAAAGGGCAGGGCCTCGCCGTTGGCGATGTCGAGCTGCATCTTGACGAGGTCCATCCCAGAGACGAGCTCCGTCACGGGGTGCTCGACTTGCAGCCTGGCGTTTATCTCTATAAAGTAAAACGTCCCGTCGTCCAGGCGCAAAAACTCGGCGGTCCCGAGGTTTGTGTAGCCGACGGCCTTTGCGGCGCGCGCGGCGAGGTCCCCTATGCGCTCGCGCGTCTCGTGGTCGACTACGGGCGAGGGCGTCATCTCTATGAGCTTTTGGTTTCTCCTCTGTATCGAGCACTCTCGCTCAAATATGTGCGCGGCGTTGCCGCGCGTGTCGCACGCGAGCTGGAACTCGATGTGCCTGATCTTTTCGAGGAACTTTTCGACCAGTATGGCAGACTTGCCAAAGGCGGCCATCGACTCGCCGGTAACAGAGTCATAGTGGCCGCGCAGCTCGGCCTCGTCGTGGCAGAGGCGTATGCCGCGCCCTCCTCCCCCATAGACGGACTTGAGGAGCACGGGATAGCCAATCTTGCCCGCCGTCTCGGCGGCCTCGTCGGCGTCCTTGACGAGGCCGGCGCTGCCCGGCACGGTGGGCACGCCGGCCTTGTCCATGGCAGCCTTGCACTTCATCTTGTCGCCGCAGAGCGACATCGAGTCCGAGCCCGGCCCGATAAACTTGACTCCCTCCCTCTCGCACCTGGCCGCAAAGTCCGAGTTTTCCGAGAGAAAGCCGTATCCGGGGTGGACCGCGTCGGCGCCCGAGGCCGCCACTGCTGCCATGACGCTGTCCTGGTTTAGGTAGCTGCTCGTCGGCGCGGCGGCCCCTATGTGGTGCGCCTCGCCGGCCTTTTTGACGTGCAGCGAGTTGCGGTCCTCGTCCGAGTAGACGGCGACCGTCGCGACGCCTAGCGCGTCGCACGTGCGGATGACGCGGAGCGCTATCTCGCCCCTGTTTGCTATGAGCACCTTTTCAATCATGGCCATCACAGGTTTATGTTCCCGTGCTTTCTGGGCACGTGCGTCTCGCGCTTGTCCGAGAGCATCTCGAGTGCCGAGACTATGGACTTGCGCGTGACGGCTGGGTCGATTATGGCGTCAATGGTCCCGTGCGAGGCGGCCATGTAGGGGTTGTCGAACTTTTCGGCAAACTCGGCGGTCAGGCGCGCCTTGAGCTCGTCCGGCGAGTCTGACGCGGCGAGGTCCTTGCGGTTCATGATCCGCACGGCGGCGTCGGCCCCAAGTACCGCGCAGCGCGCCGTGGGCCACGCATAGTTGACGTCGGTCCGCAGGTTCTTGCTGCCCATCGCAATGTACGCCCCGCCGTACGCCTTGCCTATGACAAGCGTCACCTTTGGGACCGTCGCCTCGCAGTATGCGTAGAGGAGCTTGCTGCCGTGCCGGATAATCCCGTTGTGCTCCTGGTCAGAGCCTGGCATGTAGCCCGGCGTGTCGACTAGCGTGACTATGGGTATGTTGAACGCGTCGCAAAACCGGATAAACCTCGACGCCTTTGATGACGAGTTGATGTCAAGCGAGCCGGCAAGGACCATGGGCTGGTTTGCGACGATGCCGACTGGCCGCCCGCCCATGCGCGCATACCCCACAATTATGTTCTGCGCAAATCCCTCGTGGACCTCGAAAAAGTCGCGGTTGTCCACGATCGACAGTATGATCTCCTTCATGTCGTACGGCGCGCGCTCGTCCTCGGGGACGACTGACGCGAGCGCAGAGTCCGTGCGCCCCGCGTCATCAGAGGGCGCGAGGCGCGGCGGGTCCTCGGCGTTGTTTTGCGGCAGGAACGAGAGGAGCTCGCGTATGCGGTCCATGCACTCGTACTCGTTGTCGGCGACAAAGTGCGCCACGCCGCTGCGCGTTCCGTGCGAGTCGGCGCCGCCGAGCTCCTCGGCGCTAATCTCCTCGCCGAGGACCGTCTTTACGACGTCCGGCCCCGTGACGAACATTGTCGCCGTCTTTTTGACCATTATCACAAAGTCCGTCATTGCCGGCGAGTAGACCGAGCCGCCGGCCGACGGCCCGATGCTCGCCGTTATCTGCGGGACGACGCCGGAGGCGAGGCGGTTGTGGTAGAAAATGTCGGCAAACCCGTCAAGGCTCATTATCCCCTCCTGTATCCTGGCCCCGCCAGAGTCCATGATCCCTATTATGGGGCATCCCGTGCTCACGGCATGGCGCATGAGCTTTGTGATCTTTTTTGCCCCCATCTGGCTGAGCGTCCCGCCGAGGACAGTAAAGTCGTACGCAAACACGAACGCCCTGCGCCCGCGTATCGTCGCGTGGCCCCCCACGACGCCGTCGCCGGCGAACTTTTTGCGCTGCATGTCAAACTCGTGGTAGTGGTGCGTGACAAAGGCGTCAATCTCGGTGAACGAGCCCTCGTCGACGAGGAGGTCGATCCTCTCCCTGGCCGTCAGCTTGCCCTTGTCGTGCTGCGCCCTGATGCGGTCCGGGCCTCCCCCCTCGTCGGCCTCGCGCCTGCGGCGGGCCAGCGTGTCCATCTTTGCCGAATGCATCGTGCGCGCGCGCGCCGGCCCGGGGCATCATATATTAATTTAGGGAGGCCCCGCGGGGCTCACTCCCTGAGCTTTGAGCGGCCGCCCTTTGCGGTCCTAAAGACGTTCATGCCCAGGTGGTAGTTCTCGTAGAGGCGGTCGAGCGTGCGCACGCCCTCCTCGGCGGCCTCTAGGGCCGCCCTGGGCGAGTCTGGATCGGCCCTGAGGCGCTCGAGCTCGGCGGCCTTTTGGCCCCGAAACTCGTCAATTCCGCGCTCATAGCTGCTCGTGCCCCGCTCTGGCGCGGCCTTTTCCGGGACGCCGGCCTCGGCCTTGGGGGGCTCTGGCGCGGCCTTTTCCGGGACGCCGGCCTCGGCCTTTGGGGGCTCTGGCGCGGCCTTTTCCGGGACGCCTGCCTCGGCCTTTGGGGGCTCTGCCCCGTCATCAGGGCCCGGCTTGGCGGGGTTTTTGCATGCCGCCCCGCCTGCCTTGCCCTCGGTCTGCTTGCCCGCCAACGCGGCGCGGCGCGGCGTGGCCCGATTTTAAACCTTGCCGGCAGGCGCGCCCGCCCGGCGGCCGGCGCAAGGGGCGCGCCGCCGTGGCTAGCGGCCCGCGCCCGGGGCCGCGGGAAGCACGCGAATGACGTACAGCTCCGGCCCGCCGGCGCCTGACACCTCGACGAGGTGCTCGCCGGGCGCCGAGGCGTCCACCCACACCGCCGCCGAGCCGCCGCTGGCCTCGACGCGGGGCGGCCCTGGCGCCTCGCCGCCGCCCCAGTGCGACGAGCGCAGCACGCGGGCCGACACGTCGCCGCCGTCCGGGCCGGCGTGCGCCTCGAGGGGCACCGGCACGGCGGAGACTGGGAGCTCCACGAGCGGCGGGCCGACCCGGAGGCCGTCGCGGTACACGCCCTGCTCCGGGGGAGGCAAGACGCGCACGAGGCGGGTTGCCCACGACTCGCCGTGCGCGTCGGCTGCCGCCGCGTGGATTACGAGCTCGCCAGGCTCGTGGCGGTCCACGTGGATGTACGCCGTGCCGTTCCCGTAGTCGCCCAGGCGTATCCTCGAGGGCGCGTTGCCGTACGTAGAGTCCGAGGCGCGGGCCATGAACCACACGCGGTCGCCCTCAGGGTCGTCGGCGCGCAGCCCTATCCTCGCCGGCTCGCGCGAGGCGGCCAGGTCGATGGCCACGTCGGCCGGCTCGCCGCCCACGAGCACGGAGATCTCGGGCTCTAGGTTTGGCGGCAGCGGCGGCTGCCCCGGCGGCGCCACGCGCAGCACGTGGGCCTCTGTGGCTGTCCCCGGCGGCCCGGCCGCCGTGATCGATAACACGTGCACGCCCGGCCCCGGCGCGTCGACGGCGATGACGGCCGTGCCGTCGCCGCGGTCGGCGACGTCGATCCTAGGCGGCGGCACGGCCTCATTCGACGGCG
>RHFA01000042.1 GCA_003724275.1 Thaumarchaeota archaeon S13 | reverse complement strand
GTGCTTTGCGCTCGCCACGCGCCACGGCATGGACATGATGGGGTACACGTGGAGGGACCATGTGTCCGGGCCCCTCTCGGCGCCGATGACGATCGACCTGCACGCCGTGGAGCCCGAGGACGGCGGAGACGGCGGCGGGCTGTTTCCCGGCGGCGCCGAGGAGAGGGCGTTCCTAGAGGAGGTCGCAGGCAAGGGCGACCTGGAGCTCGGCAGGATGGCGCGGCCAGTCGTAATCGAGGAGCGCCACCGCATCCTCCTACCCTGAGGCGCCGAGGGGCACCGCCAACTATAAAGGCGGGGAGCGGCGGGGCGCGCAGCGTTGGGCAAGCAGAAACCCTCGCCGACTCTCGCCGACCACGAGGCCACCATGAGGATGCTCCTAGAGGGCGCCGGCGACGACCCCGCGGAGCAAAAGAAGGTCAGGGAGTGGGGAGAGAGGCGCGCCAGGAGGCTTCCGCAGCTGCGCAGGTTTGCCGCCCTCCTCCACAGGAACGGCGTCATCGACGGAACGATGTCGCGAGTCCACCGGGACTTTATGATAACGCAGTGCTTTGCGCTAGCCACGCGCCACGGCATGGACATGATGGGGTACACGTGGAGGGACAGCGAGTCCGGGCCCCTCTCGGCGCCGATGAAGATCGACCTGCACGCCGTGGAGCCCGAGGACGGCGGCGACGGCGCCGGTCTCTTTCCAGGCGGCGCCGAGGAGAGGGCGTTCCTAGAGGAGGTCGCAGGCAAGGGCGACCTGGAGCTCGGCAGGATGGCGCGGCCAGTCGTGATCGAGGAGCGCCACCGTATCATCCTCTCCTGAGGTGGCAGAGGGCACCGTGAGCATGTCGCGGGTTGCGGACGCAGGTTTTTTACCTGCCAGTTAGGGTGCGATCGCATGGATCCAGCGAGAGCCATGCACACAGGCGACACGGCAATGCTCGCAGTGACGATCATAATCGCTGTCGTCGGGGGTGCCCTTGCCGTCACGGTCGTGCTGGGGCTAGTTTATGACCTCGGAACCCTGGGCAGCCTCTTTTCTGTGCTGGCCGTGCCGATAGCGGTGGCCATATTTTATGCCGCACGGCTCTTGCATTGGGGGATAAGGCGGGCGCGGCTGGCAGCCCTACTGGACGAGGATCGCAGGGACAGGGGGCACGTCGTGGCCACGGTAAACCTCTGCCTGCACCTCGCCGTGGGCGCCTCAAAATCTGGCGGGTCGGACGGAGCGCCGGGACTGTCGGCGATGCGCCATGTCGCGACCCATGTCAGCTTGATCAGGGCACAGTATAGCCACCACCTCAGCACAGACGGAAAGAAGATTGTCGAATGGGCGCGCGACGTGGCTCTTGGCGCGCTGTCCGCCAACACGTGCGCGCAAGCCGACTTTGACGAGATTGCCATGTCGCTCTCGTACCTTGGGGACGAGGTGCTCCCGCTGGATGACCCGCAGCTGGAGGCGCGCCGAAGGCGCGCTGCCGGAATTGAGGATCCGCCTCCCGAATAGCGCCACCCGCGCCAGCCCGCAGCTCGCCGGCCACCAGGGTGCCGCCGCGCCGGCCCGCGCGCGAGGCCATCACCTAGAGCGCGCGCTGGCGGGCCCAGGGGGCCTCGATCCCCCGACCATTGGATTAGAAGTCCAACACTCTGTCCATGCTGAGCTATGGGCCCGCGGCGCGCAAAAGCGCATTTCATTTTAAGGGTTTACGGCCCACGCGCCACGCGCGTCGTCCCTGCCGGCCTTGAAGAGGAACTGCTGCGCATACCCCGCGCGCCGTCCGTACCTCCTGACGGCCTCGCCGTGGGCCTCGGCGTACCTGCGCGGCGTGAGGCCGGCCGCCCTGCCGGCCGGCGCGCCCCACCATGACGGCCCGAGTATGCGGGCCATCCAGCGGTCAAGCGGGAACGCGTCGAGCCTCTCTAGCGAGAAAAGCATGACACAGTCGGCGACCTTGCACCCCACGCCGGGCACGCCGAGCAGGGCCCCCATGCCCTCCTCCCACGGCGCGCCGGAGAGCCCGCGCAGGTCGAGCCTTCCCGAGTCCACCATCGCCGCGGCGCGCCTAACGTACGGCGCGCGGTACCCTAGGCCGCACGCCGCAAGGCCGGCGGGGCCCGCGCGCGCGAGCCTGCGCGGCTCTGGAAAGAGGCGCGCCTGCCAGGCGGCGCCCCCCGCGCGCTCGCCGTACCTCTCGCAGAGGCGGCGCAGCGTCCCGGCGATCCTCGGGATGCTAGAGTTTGCCGACGTGATGAACGTGATGAGGCACTGGAACGCGTCCTGCCTCATCAGGCGCATCCCGCGCAGGCGCCCGACGGCCGCGGCGACTGCGGCGTCGCGAGATATGTCGCGCAGTATGGCCCCAATGTCGTCGCCCTGCCTGAATATGTCCGGCGCGCGGCCCGCGTGCGAGCGCACGCGCGGGGCCGCGCGAGATGCGTCGACGGTGATCGCATGCGCCCCGTCGACGCCGCGCCACAGGTCGCCGTCGCGCTCCCAGAGAAAGACCTGGCCGCTGTTTATGCTCGACTCCACGTCGACGGCCCGGCTAGACCGTGACCGTCTCGTTGGCGACTGCGGCGTGCGCGTCGAGGCCAAACTTTTCGTGGATCTCGCGCGCAAACGTCTCGCACGACTCGGGATCCCCGTGGACCGTGACGACCTTTGGGTTCCCCCTTATGCGCCTGACCATCTCAAAGAGGTCGCTGCGCCCGGAATGGCCGGAGAACTCGAACTTTTTGACCTGCGCGGCCGCCGCGCGCTGGCCGCCGCGGACCTGGACCTTTCCGGTCTCTAGGAGCTTCCTGCCGGGCGTGCCCTCTCCCTGGTACGACACCAGCGCGATGCCGTTCCTGTCGTCAAAGGCTATCTCTTGCAGGTAAAAGACGGCGTTGCCGCCGACTAGCATGCCGGCCGGCGATATGACGACGCACGGGCCCTCGAGGTTGCGCTTGCGGTCCTCGTGGCTCCTTATCGAGATCGCGTGGCCGACGGCGTCCTCAAAGACCTTTGGGTCGCGCAGATAGTCAGTGTTGTCCATGATGATCTTGTTTACCTTTAGGGCCATGCCGTCCATGATGACGCGGTGGCCAAAGTTCGCGTTGCGCAGGACGCACGCGATCTCCTGCGAGCGCTCCACGGAGAACGAGGGGATGAAGAGTATGCCCTTGCGGTCCATGACCTCGTTGGCAAACTCGAGGAGGCCGGCCTCGGACTCTTTTCTCGGCGCCTGGTCCTTTAGCGCGTACGTGCTCTCCGTTATGAGGAGGTCCACGTCGCCGACGTCAAGGTCTGCCTCGCGCAGCATCCTCGAGCCGCGCACGTTGACGTCGCCCGTGTAAAAGAGGCGCTTGCCGTCGGCCTCGACGAGGACCGTGCTCCCGCCGACGACGTGGCCCGACTCGCGCAGCTCGACGCGCAGGTCCCCGATGCCAAAGGGCTCGCCAAAGCGGCGGTGCGTGGCGCTCTTCATCATCGCGTTGACCTCGGGCAGGTCGTACTCGTGGCGGCCCTTTTCTATCTTTATCATGTCCTCGATGAGGAGCCTGGAGAGCTCCATCGTCGGCCTCGTCGCGTGCACGCCGAGGCCGTTGCCGCCGCCGGCAAAGAGGGCCGGCACGTTGCCAGAGTGGTCCAGGTGCGCATGCGATATGACGGCGCCGGCGATGTCCCTGGGCTTGACGTGCGTGGGGTACTGTGGGGGGTCGCCCCTGCGCCCAAACATGACGCCATAGTCGAGGAGGGCCCTCGTCGGGCCGGACTCGACCATGAACGCCGAGCGCCCGACCTCGCCGGCCGCGCCCAAAACGCTTACCTTCACTGGCGCGGGGGGCCCTGATCGTGCCTTAAAACCCTCTCTATGGGCGCGCCTGCCGGCCGCAGGCGCCTCAACCTTTAATTATGGCCTGATCGGGCCCTGCCCGCATGGGCAGAAGCTACCAGGAGTGGCTGAACCAGCAGGATCAGGCGCTAGTCGCCAAGGTCAGGCAGGGGGATGAGTCCAACAAACCCCTCCTGAACCAGATAAACTGGATCTGGGTCGCCAACCTGATGAACAAAAAGGCAGATCTGAACCCAACCTCGGCCGAGCTACTCGACTGGGTAACCTCGGGCCAGATCGACGCCATGCGAAAGTAGGCGCACGTTTGCGCCTCCCTATTTTTGGCACGCCTGCGGGGGAGGCTGCGCGCTCCCAAATACAACGCCGTTGTGCGGATCGGGCTATGGTTTAAATAGCTACGCGACTAAGGGCGCGGCAACAATGCCAATAGCTATCCTGCCTGACGTGGACGAGCAGAGGTGCATAGGCTGCGCGCTTTGCGTGGAGATTTGCACGTCGCTCGGACCGGACGTTCTGCGCGTAAAGCCCGTTGAGGGCTGGAAGAGGGGAAAGGCGTTTGTCTTTTATCCGGAGAGGTGCATATCTGACGGCGCATGCATAGGCGTGTGCCCGACGAAGTCCATCTTTTGGATGAGGCCAATGAACTACACCGCGGGCCAGCCCGTGCCCCTTCACAAGAACGGCGTGTTCGTAAAGGGCTGGGCAGAGGACGCCGCCAACTAGGCGACTCTCCCGGCACCCTTTTTTCTTTTTAGCCTATAGCGGCGGATGCCGCGCGGAAGCGTGCGCACGGCGGCGGCGACTCTGGCGTCGTCTGCGTCATAGACCACGGACGTGAACGAGTTTCCGGCGACGAGCGCGGCGAGGGCCTCGGCGGCCTGCGCCGTGACTAGCGGCCCGCGATCCCGCGGGGCGACGTGGTGCGCGGCGGGATAGACGTCGCAGAGCTCAAGCGGCATGGCGCCGAGCCACTCGCTATAGACGCAGACCTGCGTGTCATCGCCGAGGGACTCCTCGAGGCGCGCGATTGCGGGATCCAGGTATGCGGGCCGCGCCTCTGGCTCGCCGACCATGCAGAGCCGCGCCTTGCGCGTCCTAAACCGCGAGACCATGGCGTGGTATGCGCGGATCTCGGGCCGCGCGGCGTCCTCGGCGCCGTAGAGGAACGCGGCCCTCGCCTTGAAGCGCGGCGTGCCGTGCGCGATTCCGGCCGAACCGGACGCGAGCGCGGCGGCGACCTCGTGGAGGCGCGGGTGCGCGCGCATCTTTTGCATCGCGTGCTCCCAGAGGCGGCCCTCGTGGATTGACTCGCGGACCGCGTCGACCTCGGACTTTATGGCGTGCAGGTTGTGCAGCGAGAGGAGCGATCGCATGGACTCGGCCGGCTCGGCGCGCAGCTCCGCAGGCGTGCGCGCCGAGCAGACCTCGCATGCGCACGCAAAGTGCGACATCGAGTCGAGGCGGCGCGTGCCGTCAGGCGTGATGTACCTGCCGTGTTTCGCGTACAGCGCGTATGACGCCGAGTCAAACGTGTCGCAGCCCAGCGCGACAGAGAAGGGTATCGTGAGGGGGTGGCCGGACCCAAAGAGGTGCAGGGGAAGGCCCGGCGGGATCGCCGAGCGCGCCGCGACTATCATCGCGGCCAGGCGCGCATACTCGTACTGCTCCATTAGCTCCACGGGGCTGCCGAGGGCCATAAACCGGTAGCCCATCGCGGCGAGCTCGCGCGCGCAGCGGCGGACGAGGGCGAGGTGCTCGCTTCCCTGTATCGTGCCGGCCCAGACCTGCGCGCCGCCAGAGGACGCGAGCGCGGCCCTTGCGGACTCGAGCGTCTCGGCCACGTTGCGCGCCGCCGCGCGCCTCGAGAGGCCCAGGCCCGTCGGGCGGTCGAGCGGGACCGCAATGTCCGAGCGTATCGCGCGCTCGTACGCCGCCATGTCAGCGGGCAGCACGTCGACGGCCCCATACTCGAGGACCTGGTAGCCGCCCGAGTCGGTCATCACGGCCCCGTCGTACCCGATCGTGGCGTGTATGCCGCGCCGCGCCGCCTCGTCGCCGTGGTTTCGCAGAGTGATGTAGGCGTTTGTGATGACCATCTCAAAGCCCATGCCCCTGAGCCTCGAGGGATCGATGGCCTGCCTCACGGGGTGGACCACGGGGACGTACGCCGGCGTCTCCACGGTCCCGTGCTCCGTGTGCAGCCTGCCGACGCGCCCGCCGAGGTCGGTCCCGAGGACCTCAAAGACGCCGCGGCTCAATGCGCAAAAAACCTCCGCACGTCGCCGCGCGCGCCTATCTCGCCGAGCCAGTCGACCTCGTCGCCGGCGTACGTGCCCTCTAGCGCGCGCCGCGCAAGGGCCGCGACCTCGGCAGGTTCCCTGCCAGTAGAGTCGACCTGCCTCACGGCCGCGCCGCCAAACGCGCCGATGGCCTCGTCGGCGACGACGCCGAGTATCTCGGCGCCAAGGTTGTCAAGGGCCTTGTCCCTGGAATAGCGGCGGCCGGCATAGACGGCCTCGAGCTCGTACGGGCTGCGGCGTATGACCACGGCGGCGGCGACCGTGCCGGCGCGCAGCGCGTGGGGCGCGAGGTGCCCGACGACTAGGGACCCCTCGCCGGCGAGGCCCTCGAGCTCGGCGGCGAGCCTCGAGACGTCGACCTCGCCGCCGGCCCCGACTAGGCCGGCGCGAAGCGCAATGCCGTTGGCGTCAATGACGTCAAGGCCGGCCTCCCTGCCGAGGGCCTCGGCGACGGTGTGCTTTCCGACTCCGGGGCTGCCGGTCACCACGAGGGACACGGCGGCCCGCGCGCGCGGGCCACATTAAACAACTTGCGCCCGCCCCACCGCGGGTTTGCGCGTGGGCTTTTATAGGGGACGCGCACCGGCACGGCCACAATGGCGCAGGCACCCGTGACCGCAGCGGCCCTCATGGTGGCCGTCGCGATCGCAGCGGCGGCGGGGGCCGCACAAGCGCAGCACGACGACACGCGCCAAAAGGCGCTCGACGAGCTGGGCGGCATGCTAGAGGCGATCCGGTCCACGGGCATCGCCGTGCCCGAGCCGACTGCCGCGCAGGCCGCGCCGTTCATCTCGCGCATGGAGGCCCTCGTCGCCGAGGGAGCCGCCGCGGGCAGGCCCGCCGAGGGCGCCCTCGAGGCGCGCGCGGCGACGATAATGGCCGAGTACGCCCTGGCCGCCCTAGAGCGCGCCGAGCGCACGCCGGGGACAGAGCGCGCCGCCGAGTTTCTCGCCAGGCTGGCCGCGATCTCCGAGCGCCACGCCGAGGCAGCCGCGTCGGGGGCCAGCACGGCGGCGATCGAGGCCGAGCGCGACGCGCTACTCGTCGAGAACGGCCTCCTCTTTGCGGCCGAGCCGGACGCCGACGACAAGATGGAAGAGATGGAGGAGACGATAGAGCTCATCGGCAACGACGGGCAGGTCACCAGGCTGACCGGCGAGGACGCCGCCTCGTTTATCCGCCGCTCGGATGACATTGGGATGCGCTATGCCGAGGCCACTGACATGGCGCCCTCAGAGTCGCGGACGGACGCCCTCATTGCCCTCGAGGCCGAGTACGCCGGGCTGCTAGAGGAGTATGGCGCCTCGACGGCGCCGCCGGCGAGCGCGCCGCGCGAGGACAGGGTAGAGTTTACCAACTCTGACGGCGAGGTCGTCAAGCTCGAGGGCGAGCGCGCCGTCGAGTTTCTGGGCAGGCTTGACGACATTGCGCTGCGCTACTCGGAGGCGTACTCGATGGCGCCCTCGGCGTCGCGGACAGACACCCTCATGGCCCTCGAGGCCGAGCACGACAGGCTCCTGGACGCGTTTGGCCTGGGCTCCGAGCAGCCGCCGGCCGACTCCAAGCCCGACGACCACGCGCCGCAGGGCACCGGCGACGAGCCGGCCACGAGCTAGGCGGGCCCGCAGGCGCGCCGGCTCGTGCGCAGCCTTGCGCGCGAGTTTTCTGAAACAGGGCGGGACTGTGCCGCGCGCGCAGGCCGTCCAGCCACGCCGCAGGCGGAGGGGCTGTGTTATATACAACCACGCAGAAGCATATCGCAATGGCAAGGCACGCAATGCCGATGGCACTCGCCCTGGCCGCGATCGTCGCGGCCTCTGTGGCCGCAGCCGGCGCCCACGCGCAGGCCGACGGCAACGCCGTGGGGCCCGCGCAGGCCGCCTCGTCGCTGTGGGACGACAGCCACGCCGGCGGCCAGTACGCCGACCTGGGATACGTCGAGCCGCAGCCGATAGGCGGGTATGGCCATGCGGCAGCCGGAGGCCTGACTGCCCACCAGGCGCCGCCTGCCGGCGGGGGCAACTCTGTGGGCTCTGAGCAGGCCGCCTCGTCGCTGTGGGACGACAGCCACGTCGGCGGCC
>RHFA01000010.1 GCA_003724275.1 Thaumarchaeota archaeon S13 | reverse complement strand
CACATTTGTAGAAAACATCCAAAAGGTGATAACACACCTAGAAAAAGGCCAGTATGGGATATGCGCCGACCTGGCAAGCGACATGACGCGTTTCTCATGCCTGCTAGGACAAAAGGACTGGGTTTTTGTGTGCGAGGTGCTCGAGTCCGTGTTCTACAGCATGGACACGCTGCATGACAAATATGATATACCCGACGAACTTGCAAAATCAGCCCACTCGAAGCTTGTCCAAGCCACAAACGACGTGCTGCACGCAATTGTGCACGGGGGCAACGATGAGATATTCCATCATCTAAGGCAGCTAAGGTTTGACACGACGGATCTCCAACTGAAGGCATGGACAACAATGCCTGAGGCCAGGGGGTGATAATTTGAACGATCGCCTGTTCCGAACTAGCCGCGCATCTAGGTCATCACTACGTTCACAAAACTCGGCCAAAAACGCCACACGAGACTCGCCAGAAACCACGAAAACAGGGCCTGACGGCAACCCTGCTCAGGCGCAACTGGGCTCACGCTCGCACCAGGCTGTTCATGCAACCCATCGCCGGGAACTTCATCACAAGGCGGCACACGCCAACTGCCCTATGTGCTCAAACCGCAAAACAAGAAAACCTTCCAGGCTCGCCAGCAAAAGCCCGCCTGCAACCCTGGGCGAAAGGCTCTACTTTGTGCTGTTTGTGTCCATGTGCGTCTTTGGGGCAGCCGTTATCGTTGACACGGGACCGTTCCCACTAAACTACGTTTTTGGTGCGACCGCCATAGTACTGCCTATGGCGCTTGTCATAAAAAGGCAGAGGCGCCTAGAAAAAGCACAGCACAATGATGTCGTGGGGAGCATTTCGTAATCCCAATCCGCTCTGCTTTGCGCTCGCAATTGCGTTCCTGCTGATTGCGGCCTCGCATGTGTACGAGTGGAGGGCCGACGAGCTCTCATACCGGCTATATCTCCCATATCTAGAGCTAGAGGGCACTCTGCATGACATTGAGCCTAGGGCACTTCCAATGCTGGACGTGGGCACCTCGTCATGGGTTGTGGCCATCGCGTTCATTATTGTGACCCTGGCCACGGCGGCATTTTGCGGCCGCCTAAGGCTGTTGCCGTAATGCCCTGGGCACGGCATGGGCAGGGGCGATCCGGCCTGCGCGCCCGCCCCTCCCCGGCAGGGCACGCGCCCGCATATGTATAAATACCAAAATCCGGCGCGCCGCGCGCGTGCCCGTGGATCCGGTGTGCGGAATAGAGCTCGACGAGGAGATTGCCCTCGTCCACGAGCACAAGGGCGCAAAGTACTATTTCTGCTGCAACGGGTGCATGAAGATATTCGCAAAGAGGCCGCGCAAGTGGTCGCGCCGCGCCTAGAGCGGAAACCTCCCGCACATGCGGCAGTACCTCGCGCCGCCGGCAGACACGTCCGAGCCGCAGTCAGGGCACGACGGCGCGCCGGCCGCGGCGCGCCGCGGCGGGCCGTGCGCGCGCCGCCGGACCTCGTAATAGTGGAGCGACTCCTTGTCCCTGACGCGAACGCCGTCGCGCTCCATGACGCCGCGCGCCCTCTCGGCAAAGTCCGCATCGGGGATCATCTCCCCCAAAAGCGCGCCGAGGCCGTCGAGGCCGGCCCCGCTGGCCATTGGGACCTTTTGGCGCCAGGCGATCCCGCGCGGGACGTCGCGCTCAAAGGCCCTGCGCAGTATCCACTTGCCGACGCGCCGCCCGCGCTCCTCGCGCACGAGGAGGCCGTCGGGCATTGCGCGCGAGGCGCGCACGACGCCCTCGTCGAGGAACGGCGCGACGGCCCGCACGCCCATGGCGCCGGCTAGGCGAAGCGAGGGAAAGTGCATAATCCCCTGCAGGCGGTCCAGGCGCGCGCGCAGCGTTCCGGCCGGCGCCGAGACGAGAAAGGCATACCCCGCAAAGAGCTCGTCGGCCCCGTCGCCGGTGGCCACGGGAACTGCGCCGCGCTCGCGCGCCGCGCGCAGGGCCAGGCACGCCACGGCGGCGCTGCGGACCTCCATGGGCGAGTAGGTCCCCAGCGCGGCGATCGCCTCGCCGGCGGCCCCGAGGGCCTCGGCGGCGCCGGCGCGCACGACATCAAGGGCCATCCCGGCGTGGCGGGCCATGGCGCGCGCGTGGGGCAGGTCCGGCGAGGCCCAGTCGCCGGCGGCGACGCTCACGCACCGCGCCCCCGTGCCGGCCAGGAGGGCCGCGACGACAGAGCTGTCCAGGCCCCCAGAGAGGGCGACCGAGGCGGCCCCTGAGGCCCCCACGGCCCCGGCGACTGCCCTGCGGACGGCTCCTGCCTCGGCCCCGTGCTCGACCATTGCGGCGGGCCGGACGCGCTGATAGCTTTAAATCCTTTCTAGCGCGGCCGCGCGCGCGATGCTGCTGCCAGCCGAGATCGAGTCAAAGACGCTCATACCTGCCCTGCGCGCGATCCTGGCCCGCAAGCTCTCCGCGGACCACAAGATCCAGGAGGACAAGATATCAAAGATGCTCGGCGTCACGCAGGCCGCCGTGAGCAACTATATCCGCGGCGTGCGAGGCGACAAGCGCCTCATAGACAAGCTCCTCGCCGAGGACCGCATCTCAGAGATGCTCACAGAGCTAACAGACAAGCTCGCCTCGGACATGGCGTACACGCCCTCGAGCCTCTCAATGTTCCTCGGAATGTGCGACTATGTGCGCTCTAGCCTCCTCATCTGCGAGATACACCGCAAGCTAGAGTCAAACATCGACGAGCAGGTCTGCAAAGAGTGCGAGAGCATGCTCCTCAAGTCAGGCGGCTCCTAGGCCGCCGCGCGCGCCGGCCTGCGGGGCGGCAAGATTGCCGCTCTCAGGCCAGGAGGCCATGAGGCCCGGCGGCCATGAGGCCACCGCGCGCACAGCCGCCTGTGGCGCCGCTGGCCACCGCGCGCGACATGGGCGCGGGCCGCCGGCGCCTGGTTTCTGTTGGCCCATGGAGAGGGGCGCAGCGGCCGCCGACATGGCCCTGCGCGGGGCAGGGGCCGCCTCGCGCCGCCGGGAAAAGGGCGCGCGGCGTTCCCCCAACGCCCGGCACGGGGCGCGCGCATGCGCGGGGCAGTGGCGGCGGGCAGTGGGGCATGCGCGCCGCGGCCGCGCCTGCGCCGAACGCGGGAATGCCAGGTCACGCTGCAGGCCGTGAGTGCAAGTTTGCGCGGGCAGGCCGGATGCCATGGCCGGCGCGCGGACTGTCGGGCCAGGACGAGGGCGCGCGGCCTAGCGCGCAAAGCTGTTTAGCGGTATGTTTTGATAGTCGCCGTTTGGCAGGACGCGCTTTATGACGATGGGCAGGACGCGCTCGTCGAGCTCCTTCATGGCGATGTCAAGGGACGTGTGGGCCGTGCTCGGTATGTCGATGAACGGCGGCGCGCCGAGGGAGAGCTGCAGCGCGCGGGCCCCGATTATCCTCGCCTTTTCAAACCTCGTCAGCGTCGGCGGGCCCACGCTCACCCTTGACTTTTCGACCGGTATCTCGACGGGGACGTGCACCTCGTCGACCTCGATGATCTCGCGGCTCATCATCTCGCTGACGCGCTTTTCGACCTCGGCGCGCTCCTCGTCGGTGAGGTTCTCGCCGGCGGCCTTGCGGTAGGCCTCTATGGCCTTTGCGAGGCCGGCGTCCTCTACGTGCTCTAGCTCGCCCTCCTCGGGGGGCACGCTAGCCTCAAGCTCCGGCTCGGTCTGACCCGACAATCGCGCGCGCGTCCCAAAAAACTGTTATATATGCCCTTCTATCGAAGCGCCCAAGATGGCCCCAGGCGACGCGCCGCCGCTGCCCCCCTCGGCCATGAGGGTGGCCCTCACGGTCTCCTCGCGCGCCACGGTCCCCTGCGTGCTCAAGAGGCACCTCTCGCCGGCCACCGTGGGCCTCATCGCGCGCTCGCTGCCGCTCTCCGGCAACGCGCACCGCCTCGGCGGCATGGTCTACGTGAGGACGGGACTGTCATCGGGGGTCCAGAGGCGCCGGACGGCCTTTAGGCGCGGGGATGTCGCGTTCTGGCCGCAGGGCGGCTGTGTCTGCTTTGTGGTGGCCGACATGGAGGCCGGCCACGCCATGGACCTAATAGGGGCGATGGACCCCTATGCCGGCGAGCTCGACTCGGCCGGCGCAGGCGACGTGCTCGCGCTCGCCGCCGCATAGACCCTGTGGCCGCTGCGCCCGCCGGCCACGCGCAGCCTGCCATCCCTGGCCGCCGCGGCAAGGTAGGCGCCGGCGACTGACGCCTTTACGCCGGCCTGCCTGGCAAGCTCTAGGGCCGTGATGGCCTTTGCGCCGCCGGTGATCTTGCCGGCCTGCGCGTCGGGGAGGATTACGCGTATCTCGGCGCGCGCAGGGCCGGACTCCTTCTCCTTTGACTTTTTGCCCTTTTTGCCCGAGACCTTTGCAGAGTCGCCCGTCTGGGCCTTCTCTTGCTGCGCCGGCGACTTTTTCTTTGCCCCGCCCATTACGGGCGCCGCGCCGCGCGCGCCACGTTATAAACCGTCGCCTGGCGCCCCGCCGGCCATGCCGGTGGGGGCATCGCCGGCGCCCGCCTGAAACCCGCGGGCTCCCCGGGGCCGGCGCGCCGCGGCCGGCGCGGCCTGGGCCGGGATCGCACCTGCCCCGATCTCTGCCGTGCCTGGCGGCGGTGCGGGGGCAGCGCGCGACCGGCAGGCCCGCCCGCCTTGGGGGCGCGGGGGAGGCGCCGTTGCGCGCCATGCCCGCGCCCGCCCCGTGCCATCGGCGCCCGCCAGGGTTGCCCAGCCGGACTGCCTGGACCGTGCCCTGGCGCGGGATTTGCCTTTGGACCGTGGCCATGCCGCCCCGCCACGGGCGCCCCGCCACGGGCGTGTGCGTTGGCAGCGCATTTCCCAAGGGCGGCTCCAGCGCCAGGATCCCGGCTGGCGAGAAAGGGCTCTTGGGCGCCCGCGTGCCCAGGATGGCCAACTGCCTGGGTTGAGGGCATGCCTTGGCAGGGGAAGCACGGCCAGGCGCGCGCCTTCCTGGCCAAAAAGGCAGCCATGCCCACTGGGCTTTTGCCCGGCAGTTCATGCCAGGCATCCCGGAGGGTCGCGGACGGTGCGGCGCGCTACGCGCCGCCAGGCGCCATGGCCATAAAGACGGCCGTCATTGACATCAGGTACCCAAACAGCATGAGCGCCGTGATGATGAGGCCGGTGTTCTGCCTGTGCTTTTCCTTGAGAACCCCAGAGTTGTGGTCGATGGCAGCCTCGTTGGCCTCTGCCATCTTTCTCTGCATCTTTATATCGCCTTCCATGCCGTCCTCAAACAGGCTTGACGCCACAAGGTCTCCGCCCCCCGCGTGCAGCGGCCTGGAGGCCAGCATGGTGGATCCCTATCCTTAGTGGGTACGCCGCTGCAAACACCAGTCCAAGCACAAGAACCACGGGGTTTCCCAGCGGCCCGTACGCGTACGCCAGGGGCACTATGGCCACAAACGATATGAAGATCGACGCCTTTAGGTCAATGTGCTGGCACGGCGCGACAAGGATGGCGTTGTGCTGCCGCATTGCGGAAATGCCGGCCGACCGCCTTGTCTCCATGCTATTCTTCCCCCCCGCGCCGCGCAGGCGACCCGGACTTTTTGCCCTCGTCACATTCTAGATTCCCCGAGGCCAGCGAGCCGTACTCGGAGGGATCCACGCGCTGGCCGTACGCCGTGATCCCGTACCACACGTCAGGGCCGCCCTCCATTCCGGGTATGTGGACCTTGGTGGCCTCCCTGTCCTCCCTGTGGAGGCGGTCCAGCTCCTCCCTTGACGGCCACAGGGCGATCCTGCGGATGGCGCGGATCGCGCGTGACTTCCAGCCGGGCATGGCGCCGCCGGCGCGCGGCCGCCCATATATCTGAGGCGCCACCGCGCAGGCGCCATGGGCGCGAGGATCCCGTCGCAGCTATAAATATGGCGGCCCGGCGCAGCGGCCCGCCTATGGGGGTTGTGGCAAAGGGCGCGCGGTGCGGCGTCGACGGGTGCGACGAGGAGGGCGCCAGGTCGCTCAACGCCAGGAGGGTAGAGGAGGCCGGCCTGCGCCTCTCGGCGTCCGGAAAAAAGGCGGTCCTCTGCAAGGCCCACTACAAGGAGTGGAAAAAGGAGACAAGGGACGACCGCTCGCTAGAGCGCGCGAGGTACGACCGGCCCTAGGCGCGCCCGCCGCGCGGCATGGGTCCGGGCATCCTGTACGAGTCGTCTAGCATGTCATAAAACCTGTCCTCCGAGGAGAAATAGTCATCGCGCAGCCTGGTGTAGAGGCCGCCGAGCCTGCCATAGAGGCGCCGCGGCTCGCGCGGCTTTTGCGTGGCCATGACGTACATTGCGAGTATGGGAAACGCGATCGTAGAGTCGGCGTACACGGTCGCCATGCCGCGCTCGGCGTCGCGGACCTTGCCCCAGCTCTTGCCCTCCTGCAGCGTCGCGCCGGAGAGGCCGCCCGTGTCCGGCCGCGCGTCAGTCACCTGTATGATATAGTCCTGCCCGCCGTCGCCGCGGCGCAGTATCTGGTCGAGGAGCGGGCCGGTCTGCTGTGCGGTGTTTTTCGGAACGCCGCCGCCGAGCTCGACGATGCCCGAGCTCTCGGCCCCGTAGACGATGGCGGCCTGCTCTATTATCTCGCGCACAAAGTCGAGGCTGTACTCGCTGCCGCGCAGCCTGTGGACCGCGAGGTTTAGCGCGAGCGACGAGTCCTTGAGGGTGGAGACGTAGAGGGGCACGCCGTGGCGGTGCGCGGCGACGACAAAGCTCCTCTCGGGGTGCGGCGCAAACTCGGAGCTGATCCTGCCGATGACGTCGCAAAACTCGGCGGTCGTGAACGGCTCGCGCGTGAGCCTGTCGCGGAACATGCGCTGTATGACCTGGTCCTGCGCCTCGAGGGTCTCGTAGAACTTTATGAAGACGTCGCGGATGCGCACGATCTCCCTGTCATAGAGGACGCCGTCGTCGGCGCCGGCGTGGCCCTGCCTGACGGGCAGGCCCCACGCAAAGTGCTCCTCGTGGTAGACGTTGGCCCCAGTGGTGACGATCCAGTCGACAAAGCCGCGCTCTATGAGGGCCTTGACGATGCCGCCGTGGCCCACGGGCGACATTGCGCCGGACATTGTGAGGCAGATCGTCGCGCCGCCGGATATCATCTCGGCCCATATGCGCGCGGCGCGGCCCAGCTGCCGCGCATTGTAGCCGCTGCGCTCGTATGCCCCGACGAGGCCCTCGATTCCGGCGGCGGGGTCGAGGTCCATGTGGGGAATGTCGCTGCCCTCAAAGGAGTGCGGGTCCACGCGCGCCGCGCCGCGCGCGCGCGCCTATAACCCTATGTCGCCGCGCGCGGCAGGCGCGCCTATGGCCCCGCGCCGCCCCGCGCCGCCGGCCCGAGCCACCGCGCCCCGCGCCCCTCCTGGCGGGCGATGCTGCGGGCCACGGCGCGCCTGAGCTCTTGCCTGTGCGAGCCAGAAAAGTGGGCGTGCGGCGGGTGCGCCTCGCGCAGGATCGCGCTTGCGAGCGCGCGCGTGGCCAGGGACCTGCCGGCCATGCCGGGGTGGGCGCGGAGGTAGGACGCGATTGCCCTTTCCACAACCCGGTCAATGCGGTCAGGCGTGTCGCGGATTGAGAACGGCTAGTTGTCAAAGTCGGGGGCAGATACCTCCTCCAGCGGCACGCCCCTGCGCAGCTCCCCGGCAAGATCCGCATTGCCAAGGTCGCCGATTCCGTATATCCTCCTCTTTCCAAAAACAACCAGCGCAAGTCTGGTGTGCCCGCGTATCCTGCCGACATGCTCCTCGTTTATCGCGTATATGGGCGTGTGGCTGCGGATCGACGCGGGAACGCCTGCCCTGTGCAGGTCGCCCGTGGCCATGCGGGCATGCCCGAGATCCTGGCCCAGGTCGACGTTTGCCCCGCTCTTGCAGTCTGTGACCAGCGCATGGCCAGCAGCGATGTTTGCCATAATGACGTCGGGGCTCACGTTCCTGCCCCCCACACGCACGGTGTGCTCGATCCCGTGTATCGCATAGCCGAGGTCGTGCAGGGTTTTCGGCCATATTGTGTTGATCCTGCGTCTGGAAAGGCCTAGCCACTTGTTCGCCAAAAGTGTGTGCCTATCCACCGTCTGCTCCGGTTGCCGTGAGGCAGGCCAGGCCATGGTCGCAGTGGATCTGCATATGTCCCAAAAGGCGCAGCACGCTTGCGCCCGGCCAGTAGTTGCTAATGCCCACGCCAAAATATTT